>JAIYAB010000133.1 GCA_027489275.1 Hyphomicrobiales bacterium | reverse complement strand
TTGCAGCCCGCGTGGCGGCGCACCCCCCGACACGAGCAGCACGATCCACAGCGCCGAGGCGGCGAGCGTCACCCGCACCGTCACGATGACGAGCGGCGGGATCTCCTTCACGGCGATACCGATGAACAGGAACGACCCGCCCCACACGATCGACAGCACCACGAGCCGCGACCAGTCCTTCGCGCTCATAGGACGGTTTGCGGCAGGCGCGGCGGGCTGGGTCATGCGGGACTCCGGCATCGGCGGTGCTTGTCGCACGCCCCCTGCCCCGGCGCATCACGCATCTTGCCGTGGCATCGCAGCGGCGCGGTCAGTTCCGGGCGCGCCCGGCCGTCTCCAGCACGATGCGCGCGGCGCGCGCGCTGGGGGTGTCGCCTTCCGGCAGGACCATGAGCCCGTCGAGACGCGCCAGCGCGGCCTCCTGCATCGCGCGGCCCGGTGACGCCGACAGAAGCGGCGTGAGCGCGTCAGCCAGCGAGGCGGGATTCGCCGCCTCCTGAATCAGTTCCGGGATGACGTTCTCACCCAGGATGAGGTTGGGCAGGACGATCGAGGGCACCTTCACGATGTACTTGAGCTGCTCCTCGAGCTTCGACACCCGGTAGGCGACGACCATCGGCACGCCGGCGAGCGCGAGTTCCAGCGTCACGGTGCCCGACGCGGCCAGCGCCGCCCTCGCCTGCCGGAACGCCGCATATTTGGCATCCGTGCCTTCAACGATCCGGGGCCGGACCGCCCACGACGCCGTTTCGGTGCGGATGGTCTCCAGCAGGTGCGGCACGGCCGGCAGCACGGCCTCGAACACAAGGCCACGGGCCTGAAGCAGCGCCAGCGCATCGCCGAACGGTTTCAGGAGGCGGCTGATCTCGGAGCGGCGCGAACCGGGCAGCACCAGCAGCAGCGGGGGATCGGCCGCACGGCGCGCCGCGTCCTGCGGCCCCGGCCGCAATTCGTCGAGCCGCTCGATCAGCGGATGGCCCACATAGGTGCAGGCCGGACCGCCGAGGTCGCGGTGCGCGCCGGGCTCGAAGGGCAGCAGGGCGAGGACGTGGTCGACATAGGCGCGCATGGTCCTTGCACGCCCGGGCCGCCACGCCCAGACGCTCGGGCTCACATAGTCCACCACCGGCAGGCCCGGCATCGCCTTGCGCACGCGCCGCGCGACGCGATGGGTGAAGTCCGGGCTGTCGACGATGACGAGAACGTCGGGCCGACCGGCCAGAATGGCGGATGCGGTCGCGCGGATGCGGGCGAGCACGGTCGGCAGGCGACGGATCACCGGCAGGATGCCCATCACGGCGATGTCGGCGAGCGGGAACAGGCTCTTCAGCCCCTCGTGCTCCATCGCCTCGCCGCCCACGCCCGTGAATCGCACGGCGTCTTCGCCGAGGCGCTGCTTCAGCGCCTGCATGAGCTTGAAGCCGAGCTGGTCGCCGGAATGCTCCCCGACGACGATGGCCACGTGAAGCGGCGTCGCGGCGGTCACGCGCCGCCCCCGTCGTCAGCGAACCCCTCGATGGCGATGTCGGCCCGCTCCGCCGCGTCGATCATCTCCTGCCGGGCGATAGCGAATACCCCGCCGGCCCTCAACGCGAGGCCGGTGAGGCCCGCCGCGCGCATCTTGCGGATGGTGCGGGGCCCGACTGCCGGAAGGTCGATGCGCCAGTCCTGCCCCGGCTTGGGCGCCTTGGCGAGCACGCCGCCGCTGCCGTCGAGCCGCACGCGGCGCCAGCGCTGAAGGGATGCCACGCGCTCCAGCATGGCGTCGGTGCCCTCCGGCCCTTCGACGGCCAGCACCCGGCCGCCGGACACGACGACCGCCTGGCCGACATCGAAACGGCCTGTGGCGGCGAGCAGCGCGAAGGCCGTGGCGGCGTCGGCGCGGTTCGTGTCCGACAGGCGTCGCTGGCCGATCGGGCCGTCCCCGACCAGGAGCCCCGGCGCGATCTCGTGCGGCCCGACGACGGCGAACCCGGCCTCTTCGATGAGCTCGACGACGCCGCGCAGCAGGCGATCGTCACCAGCCGAGAGGATCCGCCCGATCTCGTCGCGGTTGCGGTAGGCGGAGAAGACGGAGGAAATCGCAAACGGTCCCGGGCGGGTTACCGCGCCGGCCAGCACGACGCAGGCGGGTCGGATGTCCTTCAGCAGCGCGAGCACGCGGGAGGGGTCCAGCATGTCCGCCCAGACGACGCCGCGTCGCTTCAACGCGCGGTCGGCGAAGCCGCGCAGGGCAACGATGCGCACGGCCCGACCCGCCGCCTCGGCCGCCTCCGCCAGTTCGAGGGGAAACGCGCCGCCCCCGGCGACGATCGCGACCGGGCCGGGCGGCGCGGACGCCATGGTCAGCCCTCGTGCGGATCGCGCGGCGTGCAGATCGACCGATTGCCGCCCTCGCGGATGAAGTCGAGGATCTCGTGCACGATCGGATGGGTCGAGAACTCGACCGCCACGTCGGCGACGCGCTCCTGCAACGTCCCTTCGTCCGCGAAGAGCAGGCGATAGGCGCGGCGGATGTCGTGGATCACTTCGCGGCTGAAGCCGCGGCGCTTCAGGCCGACGATGTTCAGGCCGGCGAGGTGCGCGCGGTTGCCTATGGCGATGCCGTAAGGGATCACGTCGTTCTCGACGCCCGACAGGCCGCCGATGAAGGCGTGCGCGCCGATGCGGCAGAACTGGTGGACCGCGGCGCCGCCGCCGATGATGGCGAAGTCGCCCACGGTGCAGTGGCCGGCCAGCATCACGTTGTTGGAGAAGATCACGCTGTTGCCGATCCGGCAGTCATGTGCGACGTGCGAGCTCGCCAGGAACGTGCACCGGTCCCCGACCGTCGTCACCATGCCCCCGCCTTCCGTTCCGGGGTTCATGGTCACCCCCTCGCGGATCATGCAGTCGGCGCCGATGGTCAGCGTCGAGGGCTCGCCCTTGAACTTGAGGTCCTGCGGCTGGTGCCCGATGGAGGCAAACGGGAAGATGCGCGCACGCGGGCCGATGGTCGTGCGGCCAGCGACGACGGCGTGGCTGAGGAGCTCGCTGCCGTCGCCGAGAATGACATCCGCGCCGACCATGCAGAACGGCCCGATGCGCACGCCTTCGCCCAGTTTCGCGCCCGGCTCGACCACCGACGAGGGGTGGATGGAAACGCCGGTCATTCCGTCACCAGCATGGCCGACACTTCGGCCTCGCAGGCGATCTTGCCGTCGACCTTCGCCTCGCCACGGAACCACCACATGTTGGCGCGCTGCTTGAGCTTGCGCATGTGATACTCGACCACGTCCCCGGGACCCACGGGTCGGCGGAACTTCGCATTGTCGATGGTCATGAAGTACACGATCTTCGGCTTTCCCTTGCTGAGGTTCGAGGCGACGCAAAGCGCGCCCGCCGTCTGCGCCATGCCCTCGATCAGCATCACGCCGGGCATCACCGGATGGCCCGGGAAATGGCCGTTGAACTGCGGTTCGTTGAAGGTGACGTTCTTGATCCCGATGCAGCTCTCGTCGCCGCGCATCTCGATGATCTTGTCGACGAGCAGGAACGGGTAGCGATGCGGGAGGAGTTCAAGAATTCGCCGGATGTCGGCGGAGTCCAGCGTCTCCGGCGCTGTGTCGGTCATCGGTGGCCTCTTCGCACGGACGTCTGGAACGCGCTCAACTCTTGTCGTCGCTCTGGTCGGAGGCGCCGCCGCCGCCGCCCTTCCGCTTCGCAAGATTGGCGACGACCGTCAACTCCCGGAACCACTCCTTGAGCGGTTTGGCAGGCGTGCCGCCCCAGCGGGCGCCCGGCGGCACGTCGTCGTTGACATTGGATGAGCCCGCGATCTGCGCACCCATCCCGATCCGCACATGGCCCACCACGCCTACCTGCCCGCCCAGCGCCACGAAATCCTCGATCGTCACGGATCCGGCGATGCCGACCTGCGAAACGATGATGCAATGACGGCCCACGACGACGTTGTGGCCGATCTGGACCAGGTTGTCGATCTTCGTCCCCTCCCCGATCACCGTGTCCCGGTTTGCCCCGCGGTCGATTGTCGTGTTGGCGCCGATCTCGACGTCGTTCTGGATGATGACGCGGCCGACCTGCGGAACCTTCAGGTGCCCCTGCGGCCCGAGCGCGAAACCGAAGCCGTCCTGACCTATGCGCACCCCCGGGTGCAGGATCACGCGGTCGCCGAGCAGGGCGTGGATGACGGTGACGTTGGGGCCGATGGAGCCGTTGCGGCCGATGCGAACCTGCGGGCCGATGACTGCGTTCGCGCCGATCACCGTGCCGCTGCCGATCTCGGCGCCCGGGCCGATGACAGCGCCGGGATCGACCACGACGCCGGGCTCCAGGCGGGCGGAAGGATGCACGAAGGATCCAGGCGCTTGCCCGCTCGACCCGAACATCGAACCCGGACGCATCGCGTCGGGAAAGAGCCGTCCAGCCACCGTCGCAAAGGCCCGATATGGCTGGTGGGTTACGAGAGCGACCGTGCCGGCCGGAACCCTCGCGGCAAACTTTGCCGTCACGAGACAGGCGGCCGCCGCGGTCGTCTCGAGTTCGGACGCGTAACGCGGATTGTCGAGGAACACGAGGTCACTGGACCCTGCGCGATCGAGCGGCGCAAGCCCCGAGACCGTGCGGCCGAGGTCCGCGTCCTCGGCGTGTTTCGCGCCGGTGGCTGACACGATATCGGCCAGCGTCATGGCAGACGCCAGCCGAAAGAAAACGGGATCGGTCATCAAGTTACCCGCGGCCGCGCCGGAGGACCGCTCCGGCGCGCCGGTCAGAAGGAGGTGCCGCCGGAGAACCGGAAGTACTGAGTACGATCGTACCGGTTCTTGGTGATCGGATAGGCATAGTCAAAGCGGATCGGCCCCAGCGGCGACTGCCAAAGCAGGCTAGCGCCGACCGCCGAGCGGATCTCGCTGCTGTCGATGACGGATATGCTCGTCGGATAGCCCGCCGCAACCGGCGTCGGAGCGATGCCGGCAAAGTTCGTCTTGCCCTTGTAGCCGAACAGCGTGCCGGCGTCGGCGAAGACCGCACCACGCATGCCCAGTTCGCGCGGCAGGCCGAAGATCGGGAACTGGACCTCAGCCGTACCGCCGAAATAGGTCGTGCCGCCCAGCGCGTTGTTGTTCGGGTCGCTGGCGTCGCGCGGGCCGAGACCCGACGGCGCGAAGCCGCGCACCAGGCTCGGACCCATGAAGAACTGGTCCGTGATCCGCAGGTCGTTGCCGATCAGGTAACCGCCCTGAACCTTCAGCATGCCGACGATGTTTTCCATCAGCTCGTGGTAGTAGCGCGCCTCGCCGGTCGTGCGCACGTACTGGCTGTCGCCGCCGAGACCCGCGAAGTCCTGCTTCACTTCGGCATAGACGCCCGAACGGGGATTCTTGTTGCTGTCCAAGGTGTTGTAGGACAGCGTGTAGCCGACGAGCGAGGTCAGGTACTCGCCTGACGCTTCCTTCAGCGCCAGCGACGCCTCGCCGTTGTTGATACAGGCCGGCGACGAGAACGGGTAGGTCGGCGCCAGCGAGTACCAGCAGTCATTGTACGGCTGGTTGATCGTGTTCGGGATCTCGATCTTGGTCTGGAACAGCGAGTAGCGCAGCAGCAGCGTCGACTCGTCGGTCAGCGGAAGGCCTAGGCGCAACGTGCCGCCGGTCACGCGGTTCTCGTAGTACGAGTATTGCGTGTTGTCCGAGCTCTTCGTGAAGAGGTCGAAGCCGGCCGCCATGCGGCGATCGAGGAAGAACGGCTCGGTGAACGAGAACTCGAAGCCTTCCGAGTATTGGCCAAGCGACGCCGCGACGCGGACGTACTGGCCACGGCCGAGGAAGTTCGACTCAGACAGCGACACCTCGCCGATGAACCCGTCCGACGTCGAGTATCCGCCGGCAATGGAGAACTGGCCGGTGGGCTGATCCTCGACATCCACGTTGACGATCACGCGGTCGGGCGTCGAGCCCGGCTCATTGGTCACGCGGACGCGCTTGAAGAAGCCCAGGTTGTTGAGCCGCTTCTCGGCCTTGTCGATGAGGACCTTGTTGTAGGCGTCGCCCTCGCCCACGTCGAACTCGCGGCGAACCACGTAGTCGCGCGTGCGGGTGTTGCCGCGCACGTTGATGCGCTCGATGTAGACCCGCGGGCCTTCCTCGACGATGTAGGCGATGTCGATGGTGCCGGTCTGCGGGTTGCGGTTGCCCTGCGGGCGAACCTGCGAGAACGCGTAGCCCTTCGAGGCCACGGTCGTCGTCATCCCCTGCAGCGTCTTCTCGACCTCCTCGGCGTTGTAAACCGAGCCCGACGTCGTCTTGACGAGCCTGTTGAGCTGGTCGGCGTTCACGTCCGGAATGCGAGAATCCACCGTGGTCTGGCCAACCTTGTACTGCTGGCCTTCCTCGATGGCGATCGTGATGCGGTAGCCGTTGGACGAGGGGTCGAACTGAACGTCGGTATTGACGATCCGGAAGTCGGCATAGCCGTGCTTCAGGTAATAGCGGCGCACGAGTTCCAGGTCAGCGGCGATGCGGTCCGGGTCGTAGACGTCGCTCGACTTGAGCCACGACAGGAAATTGCTCTCGGTCGTCGTCATCTGGTCGCGCAGGCGACCGGACGAGAAGGCCTGGTTGCCAGTGAAGTCGATCGACTTCACGCCGGTCTTGTCGCCCTCGGAGATGTTGAACACGACGTCGACGCGGCCGTCGGAGAGCTGGACCACCTGCGGGGTCACGGTGGCCATGCCGCGGCCGCTGCGCTGGTACACTTCGCGGATGCGCGACACGTCGCTGTCGACGATCGACTGGCTGAACGGACCGCGGGCCTTGGACTGCACCTCGCCCTCGAGCTGCTCGCTCTTGAGCTTCTTGTTGCCCTGGAACACGACGCGGTTGATGACCTCGTTCTCGCGAACGGCCACCACGAGCTGGTTGCCGCGCTGCGTCACGTTCACGCTGGAGAAGAGACCGGTGTTGATGAGGTCCTGGCGGGCCTGGGCCGCCGACTGACCCTGGACGTAAGAGCGGATCGTCTCGGTATCGACACGACGATTGCCCTGGACGACGACACTCTGCGCCTGCGCCTGGGCGGACAACGCCACCAGAAGGGCAAGACCGGCCGCGCTCCCCCTAAGGGCCCGAACCGAAAGCCGGTATGCCGAACTCTCACCAGTCATCGAGTATCCGCCCTTTATTCACGTTCCGGACAGGCGCGGATGCCGCGACCGGAATCCCGGATGTACCGGGAGGTTCTACAAATTTTCGGCAGGCCTGCAAACGTCAAATCCGCCGGCCTGCAGCGAATCCGGACGTAGCGTGGCCATGAGGACACTTAGCGCATGGTTAAAGCGAGACGAGGTGCAAAACGTCGTTGAACGTCGTGAAAAGCATCAACATGACCACCAGGGCGAGCCCGATTTTGAAGCCAAACTCTTGAGTTCGCTCGCTTAACGGCTTACCGCGCACGGCCTCGACCGCGTAGAAGGCGAGGTGCCCGCCATCAAGCAGCGGAACGGGAACAAGGTTAATCAATCCGATAGAAACCGACAGGATCGCCACCAGGTTGAGCAGGGCGACGAACCCCGCATTGGCGACGTGGCCGGAGACCTGCGCTATGCGGATCGGACCCGACAACTGGTCCGTGCTTTCGGTGCCGGCGAACAACCCACCGACGTAGGCGCCAGTGCGCTCGACGATGAACCACGTCTCCTGGAAGGCGTAGCGAACCGCTTCGCCGGGTCCCACAGGCAGCGTCTTCAGGTCGCCGGGGTCACGCGACCCCTGGACGCCGAGCATACCCAAGCGCTGCTTGCCGAACGGCGTCGAGATGACCTTGAGCTCGGGCACGACCGTGACAGCCACCTCGCGACCGGCGCGGTCGAGGCTGACGACGAGTTGTTCGCCCGGCGAGGTCGAGACGACGCGCTGCATGTCGGCGAAGCTGTCGATGGCCTTGCCATTGATCGCGATCACGACGTCGCCCGCCTTGATCCCCGCCTTCTCGGCCGCTCCGCCGGCGACGACGGCGTCGACCCGCGGCACGATCACCTGCCGGCCATAGGCGAATCCGATGGTGGCAAAGACGACGATGGCGAGGATGAAATTCGCAGCCGGCCCGGCGAAGACCGTGAGAGCCCGCTTCCATACCACCTGGTGGTGGAAGCTCACGGCCTTCTCCGCCTCCGACATCGTTTCGGATGCCTCGCCGTCGGGCATGCTCGCGCCATTGCTGTCGCCGAAGAACTTGACATAGCCGCCGAGCGGAATCGCGGCCAGACGCCAGCGTGTCCCCTGCCGGTCGGTGAAACCGACGATCTCGGGGCCGAACCCGATGGAAAACGTCGTCACCTTGATCCCGCACCAACGACCTACGAGGAAATGGCCAAGTTCGTGGATGAAAATGACGATGACGAGCACGAACAGAAAGGGGAGCAGATAGCCGCCCGCGATGTTGGCGAGCCCTCCGACCGCGGCGAAGATGTCCATCAAAGCTCCTTCGGCGACGTCCCGCGACGTCCGCGCGCTTCTCGTTGGTTCGACCACCCGATCATAACCGGATGCGGATCGTTCGACAGGTCACGGTGAATAGTCAGTTAATGGAGCAAATTCACGGCGAGCAGATTCTCGCGCGCGATCGAGCGCGCCTCCGCGTCCAGCGACAGCGCTTCCTCGATGCTGGCGGGTGGGGAGGGATCATTGCGGCCATGCATCCGGTCGACCACGCGCTCGACCAGCTCGGGTATCCCGAACAGTCCGATTCGCCCTTCCAGGAAGGCCTCGACCGCGATCTCGTTCGCCGCGTTGAGGATCGTCGGCGCGCCTCCCCCCGCCGCCAGCGCCGTCTGGGCGAGGCGGAGCGCAGGAAAACGATCGAGATCGGGCTCCTCGAAGTCGAGGCGGCCGATCGCCGCGAGGTCCAGCCGCTTCACCGGCGTCGCGATGCGGTCGGGAAAGCCGAGGCAATGGGCGAGCGGCACGCGCATGTCCGGGCTCGCAAGCCCCGCGACCACCGAGCCGTCGCGGAAGGATACGAGGCCGTGTACGATCGACTGGGCATGCACGACGACGCCGAGCACCTCGGCCGTCACGCCGAACAGATGGTGCGCCTCCACCAGTTCGAGGCCCTTGTTCATCAGCGTCGCCGAGTCGATGGTGACCTTCGCGCCCATGCTCCAGTTGGGATGCGCCAGCGCCTCCTTCAGCGTCGCCGCCGCGATGCGCTCGCGGCTCCAGGTCCGGAACGGGCCGCCCGACGCAGTCAGGATCATCCGCTCGACGTCGGCCGCCTCGTGTCGTCCCAGCGCCTGCAGGATCGCATTGTGTTCGCTGTCGACCGGCAACACCGTCGCTCCCGCCGCGGCGGCGTCGCGCATGAAGGCATGGCCTGCGCACACGAGGCATTCCTTGTTGGCCAGCGCGACGACCCGCCCGAGCCGCACGGCCGCATGCGTCGGGAGGACGCCGGCCGTGCCCGCAATGCCCGCGACCACGATGTCGGCCGGCCGCGCGACCGCCTCCATGACTGCCGAGGCGCCGGAGCCGCTGGCGATGCCCGAGCCGGCAAGGGCCTCGCGCAGCGCGTCGTGTGCGTCGGGGTCCGCAACCGCCGCGAACCGAGCGCCGAGCGCCTTCGCCGTCGCGGCGAGGCCCGCCACGTCCCGGCCGCCGACGACCGCCTCGATGCGGAAGCGATCGGGATGGGCGGCGAGGACGTCGGCGGCCGACCGGCCGATCGACCCCGTTGCGCCCAGGACGGTGACGACGGTGGACATGTCAGCCCGGCCCTCCGGTGACGAAAAGGATGACGGCCAGAAGCATGCAGACGGCCCAGAAGCTGTCCAGCCGGTCCATGACGCCGCCATGTCCGGGAATGAGATGGCTTGAATCCTTCACGTGGAACATGCGCTTCATGGCCGATTCGGCGAGATCGCCGGCCATCGACACGATGGAGGCCGTGGCGGTGAGGGCGACGAGGCCGACACCGTCGAACCAGCCGATGCCGAACACGCGCCGCGCCACGAGCACGACCGCCACGGCAGCGCCGGTCCCGACGATGAGCCCGCCGATCGACCCCGACCACGTCTTCTTCGGGCTCACGCTTGGCCAAAGCTTCGGCCCGCCGACCGCGCGCCCGGTGAAATATGCGCCGATGTCGGTCAGCCAGACGACCGCGAACAGCCACAGGACCGCGACGAGGCTGTGCGCCGGATGGCCGCGCAGGTCCACCGGCACCACGACGACCACGGCGGCGACAATCACGCCCACGACGGACCAGCCCCGCGACGGGCCCGGCGCGATCGCGCCGACCGCGACCGCGGCCGCCAACGCCGCGAGCCATGCCTCGGGCGCCGGCGCCGGCCCGTTCTCCGCCAGCATCCCCGCCACGGCGAGCCCGACCGCCCCGGCCATCCAGGCGCCCGTGAGCCGCGCGCCCTCGAGTCCCACAAGCGCGAGCCACTCGCGCAGGAGAAGGATGGAGGCGATTGTCCAGAGGATCCCGAACGGCCAACCGCCGACCCACGCCGTGCCCAGCGCGAGCGCGGCGAGGACGAGACCGGAGACGACGCGCAGCGCCAGTTCGGACCCGGGCCGCGAGGCGGGCCGAGGCGCCTCGACGGTCAAGAAGCAGCCCCTGCGCGGGACGACAGACCGCCGTAGCGCCGGTCTCGGCCGCGATATTCGGCGATGGCCGCCTCCAGCGTCGAGCGGTCGAAGTCCGGCCAAAGCGTCGGCGTGAAGACGTATTCGGCGTAGGCCGCCTGCCACAGCAGGAAGTTCGACAGCCGCTTCTCGCCCGACGTCCGGATGACGAGGTCCGGATCGGGGATGTCGCGCGTGCCCAGACGCTCCGACAGCAGCGTCTCCGTCACGTCCTGCGGCGCGAGCCGGCCGGCCGCGACGTCGTGCGCGATCGATGCCGCGGCGGCGACGATCTCCTGGCGCGAACCGTAATTGAAGGCGACGACCAGCGTCAGCCCGGTGTTGTCGCGCGTCAGGTTCTCGGCCTCGCTCAGCAGGCCGGCGATGTCGTCCGACAGGCGGTCCCGAGAGCCGAGCACGAGTACGCGCACTTCGTTGGCGTGCAGGTTCGCGAGGTCGTTGCGGATGAAGCGCTTCAGCAGGCCCATGAGGTCGGAGACCTCCTCGCGTGGGCGCTTCCAGTTCTCGGAGGAGAAGCTGAAGACCGTCAGGTACCGGATGCCCAGTTCGATGGAGGCCCGGATCGTGCGGCGCAGCGCCTCGACGCCGCGCCGGTGGCCTTCGAGCCGAGGCAGGCCGCGTGCGGCGGCCCAGCGGCCATTGCCGTCCATGATGATCGCCACATGCGCCGGGGCCGCGACGATCCCGTCCCGGGTCGCGGTCCTGTCCTGCTCGCCGGCGGACGACATGGTCAGCTCCTCGCGCCGCGATCAGACGTGCATGATTTCCTTTTCCTTGGCGGCCAGCGCGGCGTCGATGTCCGCGATCGTCTGGTCCGTCGCCTTCTGGACCTGCTCGGAGAAGCGGTCGAGGTCGTCCTTGCCCACGTGGCCGTCCTTTTCGAGCTTCTTGAGGTGATCGAGCCCGTCGCGGCGCACATGACGGGCGGCGACGCGCGCCTCCTCGGCGTATTTGTGCGCGACCTTCACGAGCTCCTTGCGGCGCTGCTCGTTGAGCTCGGGGATGCGGATGCGCATCACCTGGCCTTCCGTGGCCGGGTTGAAGCCGAGGTTGGAATCGCGGATCGCCTTCTCGACGGCCTGCACCATGGAGCGGTCCCACACCTGCACGGTGATCATGCGGGGCTCGGGGACGTTCACGGTCGCGACCTGGGTCAGCGGCATCGTGGCGCCGTAGGCCTCGACCACGACGGGGTCGAGGAGGTTTGCCGAAGCGCGGCCGGTGCGCAGGCTCGCGAGGTCCTTGCCGAAGGCCTGGACCGCACCCTGCATGCGGCGCTTGATGTCGGCGAGATCGAACTGGGCGGTCATCGTCACATCCGGAAGCTGAAGACTGTCGAGTTCATGGGCTTACGCCCCCGGGCCGGTCCGTTCAAGAGGAATGCCGCGGCGCGGCCATCAGGGCAGAACGCGTGTGGCGTTGGCGACGCCGGTCAGGATGGCGGTGATCGCCCCGTCGCCATGCGCCGAGCCCACGATGATCGGCAGCCGGTTCTCCCGCGCGAGCGCGAAGGCGGCCGTGTCCATCACCTTGAGGTCGCGCGCGATCGCCTCGTCGTGGGTCAGCGTGTCGTAGCGGGTGGCCGAGGGATCCTTCTTGGGATCGGCGGTGTACACGCCGTCAACCTGGGTCGCCTTGAGCACGGCGTCGCATTTGAGCTCGATGGCGCGCAGCACGGCGGCGGTGTCGGTCGTGAAGAACGGGTTGCCCGTACCTCCGCCCAGCACGACGACGCGACCCTTGCGCATGTGATGCAGCGCAGGCTGGCGGGCATAAGTCTCGCAGATCGAGGGCATCGCGACCGCCGACAGCGTGCGCGCCGGCGCCCCCGCCGCCTCCAGCGCGCTTTCCAGCGCGATCGAGTTCATCACCGTGGCCAGCATGCCCATCGCGTCGGCCGTAGCCCGGTCGATCCAGCCGGCCGCGCCGACCTTGGCGCCGCGGATGACGTTGCCGCCGCCGATCACGACCGCGATCTCGAAGCCCTGCGAGACGGCGCCCGCGAGGTCGGCGGCGAGGCCGGAGAGCGTCTGAGGGTTGAGCCAGTAGCCATCGGGGGCGATCAGGGCTTCGCCGGACAGCTTGACCAATATGCGCTGCGATGCCGCCATCATGTCCTCCCGGTTCGATGCCATGCCCTTAGCGGTGTTCGGCGCGATGCGAAAGACGACTTCCGCCAGACGGCGCGCATGGCCGCTGCCGCATCGCCGCCGGGCTCTTCAAACGAAAACGGCGGCCCCGGGGGCCGCCGTCGTGTCGATTCCCTTACCGGAGCGTCAGCCCTGGCCGGCAGCCGCCGCCACCTCGGCGGCGAAGTCGGTTTCCTGCTTCTCGATTCCCTCGCCGAGCGCGTAGCGGAAGAAGCCCTTCACCGCGATCGGCGCGCCGACGCGGCCTTCGGCCTCCTTGACGGCCTGGGCGACGCTCTTGGCGCCGTCGTGGACGAACGTCTGGTCGAGGAGGCAGACCTCCTTGTAGTAGCTTTTCAGGCCGCTCTCGATGATCTTCTCGAGCACGTGAGCGGGCTTGCCGGCGTTCTTCTCGGCGAGAACAGCCTTCTCGCGGGCGACGACCGCCGGGTCGAGGCCGGAGCCGTCGAGCGCGAGCGGGCTCGCGGCGGCAATGTGCATGGCCACTTGACGGCCCAGCGCTGCCAGCTCGGCGGCGCTGCCGGTCGACTCCAGCGCGACGATCACGCCGATCTTGCCGACCCCCGGCGCGATCGCGTTGTGGATGTACTGGCCGACGACGCCGTGGGCGATGTGCAGCTCCGCCGCGCGGCGGAGCGTCATGTTCTCGCCGATCGTGGCGATGGCGTTGCTGATCGCCTCCTGGACGGTGCCGCCGCCCGGGTAGTGCGTGCCGAGCAGCGCCTCGACGTCGGCCTTCTTCTCGAGCGCGACGTCGGCGACCGTGCGCACCAGCGCCTGGAACTCCTCGTTGCGGGCGACGAAGTCGGTCTCGGAGTTCACCTCGACGACGACGCCGCGGTTGCCCTTCACGGCAACGGAGACGAGGCCCTCGGCGGCGACGCGGCCGGATTTCTTGGCGGCCTTGGCAAGGCCCTTGGTGCGCAGCCAATCGATGGCAGCCTCGACATTGCCGTCATTGGCTTCGAGCGCGGCCTTGCAGTCCATCATGCCCGCGCCGGTCTTCTCGCGCAGGTCCTTCACCAGAGCGGCGGTGATCGTGGCCATGGGGTGGTCCTCTTCTGATGCGAAAGGGCGGCGGGGTGAGCCGCCGCCGCTTGTCGAAACGGAAATGCGGGCGGCGCCGGGCCGCCCGGACTGATGTTCAGGCGTTCTCGATCAGGGCGCGGGCCTGATCGACCCAGCCCTCGCGCTCGATGCGGCCGCCGAGCTTGCCGGCGGCGTCGATCTTCGCGACGTCGGCCGGGGTGGCCGCGGCGAGCTGCCAGTAGTGGAAGATGCCGGCGTCGGCCAGCTTCTTCTCGAGCTGCGGGCTCATCGACGACAGCTTGCCGAGATCGTCCGGCGCGCCGCGCGGGGCGGTGAGGAACTCGAACAACTCGCCGGTGGGCGATCCGGCCACGACCTCGGCCGGGACGTCCTCCGGGATCGGCGCGGCCGACGCGCCGACGTCGACGCCCATCGAGCCCTGGCCGCGCGAGATGCCGTCGATGGCGGCGCGGGACACGAGGTCGCAATACAGCGCGATGGCGCGGCCGGCGTCGTCATTGGCCGGCACCGGGAAGGTGATTCCATCCGGGTCGCAGTTCGAATCGACGATGGCGGCGACCGGGATCCCGAGGCGCTGGGCCTCCTTGATCGCGAGCGCCTCCTTGTTCGTGTCGATCACGAAGATGAGGTCGGGCGTGCCGCCCATATCCTTGATGCCGCCGAGAGCCCGCTCGAGCTTCTCCTTCTCGCGGGCGAGCATCAGGCGCTCCTTCTTCGTCAAGCCCTGGGCGCCGCCGGCGAGGATCTCGTCGACCTTGCGCAGGCGCTGGATCGAGCCGGAGATCGTCTTCCAGTTCGTCAGCATGCCGCCGAGCCAGCGGGCGTTGACGTAATACTGCGCCGAACGCTTCGCGGCGTCGGCGACGGCCTCAGCGGCCTGGCGCTTGGTGCCCACGAACAAAACGCGGCCGCCCGCGGCCACCGTGTCCGAAATCGCCTGCAGCGCGCGATGGAGCATCGGCACCGTCTGGGCGAGGTCGAGGATGTGGATGTTGTTGCGCGTGCCGAAGATGAAGGGAGCCATCTTCGGGTTCCAGCGGTGAGACTGGTGGCCGAAATGCGCGCCGGCCTCGAGAAGCTGGCGCATCGAGAAATCGGGAAGTGCCATGACGTGTTTCTCCGGTTCGAACCTCCGCGGAGCGTGAACCGGGAAGTCCCGGCCACCGGAACGGCCGAAGCCAGATCTCCGCGTGTGGAATGGGCCGTGCCTTACACGGGGCCGCACGGGTTGGCAAGGGCGCCGCCCCGCGGTAGGCGCTTCGCCCCCGGTCCGGGGTCGCCGCCGCGCCTGTGCCGCGGCCCGCAGGCGTCGTTCAGGCGTACTCGACCGCGACCACCCCCGGTACGGCCTTGATGGCGCCGGCCACCTGCGGGGTCGCCTTGAAGCGCCCGGCGAGCTTCACCTCGACTTCGCGCTGGCCGCCATCGACCATGAGCACCAGCGTCACCTCGCCGTCGCCCTTCTCCTTCAGCCGCTCGGTAATCGAGGGCAAGGGGCGCTCGTCGCGCAGGAAGATGCGCAGCGCCGACGGCAGCTTCGCCGCGGCCCTGTCGAGCGGCTCGGCCGCCACGATGCGGGCGCGCACCTCCTCGCCCTCCGCCGAGGCCTGCACCGTGAGCACGACCGCCCTGCCCGGCTCCAGCACGTCGCGCAACTGGTTCAGGCCTTCCTGGAACACGATCGCCTCGAAGTGCCCGCTCTGGTCGGACAGCGCCAGGATGCCCATCTTCGAGCCCGACTTGGTGCGCCGCTCCTGCCGGTCGAGCACCGTCGCCGCCACCCGGCCCATCGAGGCGCCCGCCTTCACCGATCGCGCGAAGTCCGTCCAGCGCTGGACGCGCAGCCGTTCCAGCACGGGACCGTAATCGTCGAGCGGATGGCCCGACAGGAAGAACCCGCTCGCGTCGTACTCGCGCTGAAGCCGCTCCGCCCCGGTCCACGGCTCGTAGGGCTGGACGCGCAGCGGCTCCGGCTCGCCGCTGCCGCCGAAGATGTCGGACTGGCCGGCGACCGCCTCCTCCTGCGCACGGTTGGCGGAAGCAAGGATGGCGTCGAGCGCGGCGATGGCGCGCGCGCGATCCGGCTCGAGGGGATCGAGCGCGCCGGCGGCGATGAGGCTCTCCAGCGTCCGCTTGTTGACATGACGCGGATTGAGCCGGCGCGCGAAGTCGGCAAGATCGCGGAAAGGCTCGTCCCGGCGGGCCGCCACGATGCTCTCGACCGCGTGCGCGCCCACGCCCTTCACGGCGGCGAGCGCGTAGCGGATCGCCAGCGTGCCGTCGGCGTCCTGGTGCACCTCGAAGGTGACGCCCGAGCGGTTGACCGAGGGCGGCTCCACCCGGATGCCGAGCCGCTGAGCCTCGCGGCGGAATTCGGACAGCTTGTCCGTGTTCGACATGTCGAGCGT
>JAIYAB010000431.1 GCA_027489275.1 Hyphomicrobiales bacterium | reverse complement strand
GCCGGTCGCGCCGGTGCGCGCCGCCGCGACGGCGGAGGAGGCCGGCGCGATCGCCGAGGGGTTCCTGGCCGGCGGTTCCTCGGTGGCGCTGAAGATCCTGTCGCAGCAGATCGTCCACAAGTCCGACGTCGGCGGCGTGGTGCTAAACCTGTCGAGCCGGACGGCCGTGGTCGAGGCGGCGCGGACCATGCTGGCCGGCGTGGCGCGGCTGCGGCCCGACGCCGTCGTCGACGGGGTGACCGTGCAGCCGATGATCCACCGCCCGCGCGGGCGCGAACTGATCGCGGGCCTCGCCGACGACCCGACCTTCGGGCCGGTCGTCGTCTTCGGCCGCGGCGGCACGGCGGTCGAGGTCATCAACGACAAGTCGCTGGCGCTGCCGCCGCTCGACATGAGCCTTGCGCGCACGCTGATGGCCCGCACCCGCGTGCACCGCCTGCTGCTCGGTTACCGCGACGTGCCGCCCGCCGATCTCGACGCGGTGGCGCTGACGCTGGTGAAGCTGGCGCAACTCTCCGCCGACGTGCCGGAGATCCGCGAGCTCGATCTCAACCCGCTCGTCGCCGACGAGGCGGGTTGCATCGCGGTGGACGCACGCATCGGCATCGCCGCGGTGCCGCCCTCGCCGCGGCGCGAGGGCCTCAACCCGCGCTTCGCCATCCGGCCCTATCCTGTCGAGTGGGAGCGCCGGTTGACGCTGAAGGACGGCTGGCGCGTCGACGTGCGGCCCGTGCGCCCCGAGGACGAGGCGCTCTATCCGCCGTTCTTCGCCAAGGTGACGCAGGAGGACCTGCGTCTGCGCTTCTTCGCCAAGGTGAAGGAGTTCAGCCACGCCTTCATCGCCCGCCTGACCCAGATCGACTACGCGCGCGCCATGGCCTTCGCCGCGATCGAGCACGACACTGGCGAGTTGCTGGGCGTGGTGCGCCTGCACGCCGACGCCAACCACCAGGAGGGCGAGTACGCGATCCTCCTGCGCTCCGACCTGAAGGGGAGGGGGCTCGGCTGGGCGCTGATGCAACTGATGATCGAATACGCCCGCGCCGACGGCCTCGACCGCGTGACCGGCCAGGTGCTGCGCGAGAACACGACGATGATCGCGATGTGCGAGGCGCTGGGCTTCGATGCCCGTCCGGACCCGGAGGACCAGGACATCAAGATCGTGGAACTGGACCTCTCCCGCGCCTGACGGCGGCGGTGACCCGCGATTAGCCGGGGCAAGGCGGCCTCAGCGTTCCGCGATGGTGGCGGTGACCAGCTCGTCGAGCGGGTCGGGCCGGTCGAGGCCGTAGATGTCGTCGCGGAAGTGGACGGCGCCGTCCGGCGTCACCCAGCCCGTCAGATAGACCCAGGCGACCGGAACGGGCTTCGGCAAGCCGATGTCCTTGCGCTCACCGGTGGCCTGGACGGCCTCCAGGGTTGCCCGGTTGAAGCCTTGCGGCGCGAGGATCCACGCCGCGAGGTCGAGGACGCCGGACACGCGGACGCAGCCATGCGAGAGGAAGCGCCGGTCGCTGGCGAAATGGCGCTTGGACGGCGTGTCGTGCATGTAGACGTCGTGGCGGTTCGGCATCGCGATGCGCAATTGGCCGAGCGCGTTGCCGGGTCCGGAATCCTGGCGCAGCGTGTAGTTGACGGCGGCATTGGTGGACCAGTCGATCCGCGCGGGATCGATCTCCTGCCCCGACGCGCCGAAGATGCGGATGCGCTGCTTGGCCAGCGTCGCGGGATCCTTGCGCATCTTGGGGATGATCTCGTTCTTCACGATCGAGACCGGCAGCGTCCAGGTCGGATTGAGGTTGATGGCGCCGATGCGCGCGGTCACGATCGGCGACGGATGCTTCGGGTCGCCGACGACGGCGACGTAGCGGCGCGCCACCGCGCCGTCCTCGACCGCCTCGACGGCGGCAGAGGGAATGTTGACGACGACGTGGCGCGGGCCGAAGCCGAAGTCGAGGTTGGCGAGGCGGTCGGCCGAGTAGAGCAGCGCGCGCTCGCGCGCCTCGGCGGGCACGTTCATCGCCTTCACCGTGGCCGGCCCGATGATGCCGGTGTCCGGCAGCCCATGCCGCCACTGGAACCGCTTCACGGCGGCGGCGAGGGGGGCGTCGAGCACCGGGCTCGCAAGGTCGCCGCCATCCTCACCCTCGGCGGCGAGCCTGGAGCGCACGGCGGGGATGTGGGCGGCGCTCTGGCCGGGCTTCGTCAGCGGCCCCTCGGGCACGGAAGGCCAACCGCCGCGCGCGACGATCTCGGCGTAACGGCGGCCGGCGGCGAGGGCCTGGCTCGCGCTGTCGGGCCGCAGCGTGGGCTGCGGGTCCTGCGACATCTTCGCTTCGGGCGGCGGCGCCGGCGGCTTGGCCGCGGCGACGGCGGAGCGGGCGGCCGGCGGCGGCGCCACGGCGGGCCTGGCCGGCTCGAGCGGCGCGACAGGTCCCGGCGCGACGAGGCCGCGTGCGGGCGGCGCAAGATCCTGCGGCGGAAGGATCATCGGCTCCGTGCCCTGCGCCAGGGCCGGGGAGACGAGCAGGCCCGCCAGGACGACGCCGGCGGCAAGGCGGGAAACACGCACGGATACAGGCATCGACGGGGGTTCCGGTTGCCCCCTCATGGTGAACGAGACTGGTTAACCAAATGCGCGAGGCCGCGTCCGGTTCGCCCGTCTCGCAGCCCCGCTGGCGCCGGGCCCAGTAGTCAGTCGTTGACGACGATGATGTGCACGCTGCGCGGTCCGTGCGCGCCGAGCAGGATGGTCTGCTCGATGTCGCCGGAGCGCGACGGGCCGGTGACCCAGTTCACCGTGCGCGGCATCACGCCCTTGCCGAACCGCTCGCGCAGGCGCGCCCACAGGGTCTCGTAGTCGCCCGTGATCTCGCTGCGCTTCAGCACCGCGACGGCGTAGTCGGGCAGGAAGTTCAGCGTGGTCGGGCTGTCCGGCCCGGAGACGAGGGCGAGCGTGCCGGTCTCCGCCACGCCGCCGAAGGCGCGGTTGACCGCCACAAGGTCGCGCCCGTCGCTCGCCCCGGTCGTCACCTCCAGCGCCGTTGCGCCCCACGGCAGCGAGGCCAGCCCGTCGCCGATGCGGGCGCGGGCCGGCAGGTTGCCGCGGCGCAGATAGTCGGCCACCGCCTCGGGCACCCTGTCGAGGCCATCGACCTCCTCCAGCGTGGCCAGCGTCGCGGCCGCCTGCGCCTTGAACAGGTCGATGAGCGCCTCGCCGGAGAGGTTGCCGCGCTCCGGCACCAGCCCCTTGGGCGCGGCGGCGAGGCGTTCGTCGACCGCCGAGTGGCGCGGGCGCTCCGTGCCGGTGACGCCGAGCGAGCGGCGGATCGTGCCGAGGATCTCGTCGCGCGCGGACATCAGCGTCCTCCCCGCTTTGCCTTCCACTGGGCCTGGAACGTGCCGCCCTGGGGGGCCGGGAAGTCGCGGTACTGCGTCCAGCAGCCGGCCAGCGGCAGGGACTTGAAAGCGCCCTTCCGCCGTCCGAACCAGGCGAGCGCCCCCATCGCGGCGCGCGTGGCGAGTCGGTAGAGCGCCGGCCGCTTCGCGAAGAAGCCCCAGAAGGCGATGCCCGAGCGCACGGTGGCCGGCGACAGGTGCCGCTCGAACTCGCGCTCGCGCCAGTGGCGCATCATCTTCGGCAGCGGGATGCGAACGGGGCACACGCTCTCGCAGCGCCCGCAGAAGGTGGAGGCGTTGGGCAGGTGGCCCGCCTTGTCGACGCCGATCAGCGAGGGCGACAGCACCGCGCCCATCGGCCCGGGATAGACCCAGCCATACGCATGCCCGCCGACGGCGTGGTACACGGGGCAGTGGTTCATGCACGCCCCGCAGCGGATGCAGCGCAGCATGTCCTGGAAGGCCGTGCCGAGCATGGCCGAGCGGCCGTTGTCGAGCACGATGACGTGGTACTCCTCCGGCCCGTCCGGGTCGCCCGGCCGGCGGGGGCCGGTGGAGAAGGTCGTGTAGACGCTCATCTCCTGCCCGGTGGCGGACCGCGCGAGAACGCGCAGGATCTGCGACACGTCCTCCAGCGTCGGCACCACCTTCTCGATGCTGGCGATGACGATGTGGATGCGCGGCAGGATCTGGGTGAGGTCGCCGTTGCCCTCGTTTGTGACGATGACCGACGTCCCGGTCTCCGCGATCAGGAAGTTCGCGCCCGTGATGCCGACATCGGCCGACAGGAACTTGTCGCGCAGCACGCCGCGCGCCTCGGTGAGGAGCTGCACCGGCTGGGACAGGTCGCGCTGCGGGTCGAGATGCGTATGCACGCGGCGAAAATCGCTCTCCACTTGCGTCGCGTTGAGGTGGACCGCAGGCGCGATGATGTGCGAGGGCAGTTCGCCGCGAAGCTGGATGATGTATTCGCCGAGATCGGTCTCCACCGGGGTGATGCCGGCGGTCTCCAGCGCCGCGTTGAGCGCGATCTCCTCGGAGATCATCGACTTGCCCTTGGTGACCGTCTTCGCGCCGACGCGGCGGCAGATGTCGAGCACCGCGCCGCACGCCTCGTCCGCAGTGCGCGCCCAGTGTACCTGGCCGCCGGCGGCGGTGACCTTTTCCTCCCAGCGCTCGAGATAGAGGTCGAGGTTCTGCAGGGCGTGGTTCTTGATGTCGCGCGCGCTGTCGCGCAGCGCCTCGAACTCCGGCAGCTTGGCGGCGACGGCCGCGCGCTTGTCGATGAAGCCCTGGCGGACGTTCGACATCGCCTTCTGGAGCTGGTCGTCCGCCAGCGCCTTCGTGGCGTTCTGCTTGAACTGCGGCGATGTGACGTGGGCGGTCATGGCTGGGTCTCGGCAGGTCTCGTGATGAGGCCGTTGGATCAGGCGGCAGGCTGGCGCGCAACGCCGATCGGCGGTTCGTCGGTCATGCCGGCGAGAACCTCCGCGACGTGACGGACCTCGACGGCCTTGCCCTCGCGAGAGAGCTTGCCGGCCATGTTCATCAGGCAGCCGAGGTCGCCGGCGAGCAGCATGTGCGCCCCGCTCGCGGCCACGTTCCCGGTCTTCTTTCCGACGATGCTGTCGGAGATCTCGCCGTACTTGACGCTGAAGGTGCCGCCGAAGCCGCAGCACACCTCGTTCTCGTTCATTTCGGTGAGGGTCAGCCCCTCGACGCTGGCGAGGAGCTGGCGCGGCTGGCGCTTGACGCCGAGTTCGCGAAGGCCCGAGCAGCTGTCGTGATAGGTGGCCGTTGCCTCGACCTTCGCGGCGACGGCGGTGACGCCCATCACGTCGACGAGGAAGCTCGTCAGCTCCCAGGTCCGCTGCGCCAGCGCGTCGGCCTTGCGGGCAAGGTTCGGGTCGCCCGCGAAAAGCTCGGGATAATGCGCCTTGATCATGCCGGCGCACGAGCCGGAGGGCGCGACGACGTAATCGTAGCCCGCGAAGGCGTCGATGGTGCGTGCCGCGATGGCGGTTGCGGTGGCCCGGTCGCCGGAGTTGAAGGCGGGTTGCCCGCAGCACGTCTGGCTCGGAACCTCGACGACGCAGCCGGCGTCCTCCAGCAGCTTCACCGCGGCAAAGCCGATCGAGGGCCGCATCAGGTCCACGAGACAGGTGACGAACAGCGCGACCCGGGGCCGGACGGGGCGAGTCTTGGCGGACTGGGTGTCCAGAAGCACGGTGGCCATGGGCCGGGGCGTCTCCAAGGGGTGGTCTTCTCAGGCCGCGGACCTTAGAGCCTTTTCGGGGCGAAGGGGAGAAGGCCGACCGCGAAAATCGCCACGCAAGCCGCCGCCGCTCCGCGGGCCGCGGCGACGTGAGCCACGCATTGATCCGCCGGCGCGCCTGGTGCGCATATAAGGTGACTGCGCGACAAACCGCCGCGCCTGTCACCATGCGTGCGACGGGACGCGGCTGCGGCAGCGGCGTTCCGGCCGAACCCGAGCGGCTGCCGGCGAGTGCTTGCCCGAATGACCGCCCAGACCAGGCTCACCGACGACGCGCCCGAAGGCTTCTCGCTCGTGCCGCATCCCGCCCGGGACGCGGTTCTCGGCGAAGTCCACGCGCGGCCCTTCCACCCGATCGCGACGCCGCGGCGGCTGCTGCACTTCGCGTTCATGACGGCGGGGTCGGTGCCCGGCGCGGACCGGGCGGCGCTGACCGCGTTCTGCGTCGCCCGCGGCCTGCCCGTTCCGGGCGAGACG
>JAIYAB010000261.1 GCA_027489275.1 Hyphomicrobiales bacterium | reverse complement strand
CAATCCTGGATGAACTGGCCGAGCTCTGGCGTCTTCAGTTCGACCTTGAAGCCGGCCTTGTTGAGCTGCTGCTGGACAACCTGAGCGATGTCCTTGATGTCCTGTCGCGGCAGGACGGTCATCGTCACGGCCACCGGCGTCGCGACGCCGGCTTCCTTGAGAAGGGCCTGCGCCTTTGCCGCGTCCGTCTTGTAGCAGGGGAACTCCTTCACATCGACGGCCCAGTCCTTCAGCGCCGGCGACAGCGGCCCGCCGGGCACGCCGGCGCCGAACAGCGCGGCGGCAACGATCTCGTCGCGGTTGACGGCGTAGTTCACGGCCTCGCGCACCTTGGCGTTGTCGAAGGGCGGCTTGGCGGTGTTGAGGCCGATCAGCGAATAGGCGAGTTCCAGCGTCTCGGCGAGCTTGACGCCCGGCTTGCCCTTGAGCTGGATCGCCGTCGCGGCGTCGATGTTCGGCAGCATGGCGTACTGGCCGCTGGAGATGCCCACCTGGCGGGTGGCCGATTCCGGCACGATGTTGAACTTCACGCCGTCGAGCTTGGGCGCGTCCTTGCGCCAGTAGCCGTCATGCTTGGCGAGCTGGATGAAGCCGTTGGGCTGCCATTCCTTGAACTTGAACGGGCCGGTGCCGACCGGCAGCTTCTGCAGGCCGTCCTTGTCCGTCTCGAACGCCTTGGGGACGATGGCGATGGTGGCCAGCGAAACGAGCAGCGGCGCCGCCGGCTCCTTCAGCTTCAACTCCACCGTTCCGTCCTTGGCCGTGATCGTGTCCACCGCGGCGAGGCGGCTGGCGAGCGGCGAGGCGATCTCCTTGGCGAGCACCCGCTTCAGCGAGGAGGCGGCATCGTCCGCGGTCACCGGGGCGCCGTTGTGGAACGTCGCGCCGGAGCGGATCTTGAAGACGTAGGTCTTTCCGTCGGGGGAGACCGTCCACGATTCGGCGATTCCCGGGCCGACGCGAAGATCCTTGTCGATGGCGGTCAGACCCTCGTAGATCGTGCGGTTGACGACCATGAAGGAGGAAAAGGCCGTGATGATGTGGGGATCGAGGCCCGCCGGCGACTGGTCGATCGCAACCTCCAGCACCTGTGCGGAAACCGGCGCAGCGGCAAGCGCGACGACGCCTGCAAGCAGCATCGAACGAAGCGTGGTGCGGACCATCTGTCTCTCCCCGATATCTCGTGTGGTATTGCCCGAGGCTATGCCGGTATAATACCAATTGCAAGCCACAGGGGCGGACGTCCGGGTCCGCGGAGGAGACATTCGCATGACAGCACAGGCACTTTCCACTGCCATCGGCTCGATCAGCGGCACCTCCATGGACGGCATCGACGTGTCCGTCGTCCGCTCGGACGGCGAGAGCCGCGTCGAGCCCGGCCCGGGCCGGACCTACGACTACCCCGCCCCGTTACGCCGCGCCCTTCTCGACCTGATCGCCGACCCCGTTCGGGCCGAAATCGATCCGCTCGCGGAGCTGGAGGCACAGGTGAGCGACGCGCACGCGGCGGCCATCGAATCCTTCCTGCGGGACTTCGCCATCGACCGTGCAACGGTTCGCGTGGTCGGTCTGCATGGCCAGACGGTCTGGCACCGGCCCGAGAAGCGCTTTACCCGGCAACTCGGGGACGGCCCCCGCGTCGCGGCGGCCCTGGGGCTCGACGTGGTCAACCGGTTTCGCCACGCCGACGTGGCGGCCGGCGGCGAGGGCGCGCCCTTCGCGCCGCTCTATCACCGCGCATTGGCCAGCCCCCTGCCCCAGCCGGTCATGGTCCTGAACCTCGGCGGCGTCGGCAACGTGACCTACATCGACGGCGACACCGTGATCGCCTTCGACACCGGGCCGGCCTCCGCGCTCCTCGACGACTTCGTGCTGAAGCGCCTGGGTCAGCGCTACGACAGGGACGGCGGGCTTGCCGCCTCGGGCACGGCCGACGCGCTGCTCGTGGCGCGGCTGATGAAGCATCCCTATTTCGACCGCCCCGCGCCGAAGTCGCTCGACCGCAACGACTTCCACGCCTGGGCCGCCGCCGTCGAAGGAATGGGCGACGGGGACGGCGCGGCGACGCTGGCCGCCTTCACCGTCGCCTCGGCGGTCGACGCGCTGCGCCATGTGCCGAGGCGGCCGTTGCGTTGGCTCGTGACCGGCGGCGGACGGCTGAACGGACACTTCATGCGCAGCCTTGCCGCCGTGCTCGGCGTGCCGGTCGACCCGGTGGAGTCAGTCGGCTGGAACGGCGACTATCTGGAAGCGCAATGCTTCGGCTATCTCGCCCTGCGCTCGCTGCGCGGCCTCCCGCTCAGCCTGCCCAGCACCACGGGCGTACCCGAGCCGATGACGGGCGGCGAATTGTGGAAGGCGGCGTGACCGCCCCCGTCCTCTCGATCGAAAACCTCTCCATCGCCGTCGGCGATCGGATGCTGGCCGAGGACGTGACGATCTCGATCGCCGCGGGCGAGATGGTGGGCCTCGTCGGGGAGTCCGGGTGCGGCAAGAGCGTGACGGCGCTGTCCGTGATGCGGCTCCTGCCGCCGCCCGTGCGCATTGCGGCGGGGGGCATCCGCGTCGACGGCGTCGACGTCCTGTCGCTGGCGGACGGACCGCTGCGCGCAATGCGTGGCGACCGCGCGGCGATGATCTTCCAGGAGCCGATGACTTCGCTGAACCCGGTTCTCACCGTGGGCGAGCAGGTTGCCGAAGTGCTGGAAATCCACCGCGGGCTGCCGCGTGAGCGCGCGCTCGACCGGGCGGCAGACCTCTTCTCGCTGGTCAACCTGCCGGCTCCGCGCGAGCAGCTCGGGCGCTACCCGCACCAGATGTCCGGCGGGCAGCGCCAGCGCGTGATGATCGCCATGGCGCTGGCCTGCGAGCCGCGGCTGCTCATCGCCGACGAGCCGACCACCGCGCTCGACGTGACCGTCCAGGCCCAGATCCTCGCGCTCATCGACCGCCTGCGCCGCGACCTCGGCATGGCCTGTCTTCTCATCACCCACGACCTCGGCGTCGTGTCCGAGGTCTGCGACCGCGCGGCGGTCATGTATGCCGGTCGGATCGTCGAGGAGGCGCCGGTGGCGGAGCTCTTCGCCGCGCCGCGACATCGTTACACGCGGGCGCTCCTCGACACGATGCCGGCGATGAACCCGCCCGGCGTGATGCTGCCCTCCATTGCGGGCATGGTGCCCCCGCCCGGCCGGCGCGGGACCGGCTGTTCCTTCACGCCGCGTTGCACGGCGTCCGTCGCCGCCTGCGCCGCCGAGCGGCCGCGGCTCGTCGGCGATGGCGGCCACCGCGCCGCCTGCTGGAACCCAGCCGCATGACCCCGCTCCTCGACGTTCGCGGCCTGACGAAGCATTTTCCCGGGGCGGGCGGGCGCACGCTGCGCGCGCTGGAGGACGTCAGCTTCACGCTGCAGAAGGGCGAGGTGCTCGGCATCGTCGGCGAGTCGGGCTGCGGCAAGACCACGCTGGGGCGCGCCGTGCTGCGCCTCGTGGAGCCGACGGCGGGCTCCGTCCTCTTCGAGGGGGACGACCTCGTCGCGCTGCCGGCCGGCGCGATGAAGAAGCGCCGTCGCGACCTGCAGATCGTTTTCCAGGACCCGTTCGGCTCGCTCAACCCGCGCCACAAAGTGCGCACGCTGATCGGCGAGCCGCTCACGGTGCACTGCGAGCCGGGTGTGCGCGAGCGGGTCGCCGAGATGCTGGCGCTGGTCGGGCTTCCGCCGGATTCCGGCGACCGCTATCCCCACGAATTCTCGGGCGGGCAACGCCAGCGCATCGCGATCGCACGCGCGCTCTCGCTGTCGCCGAAGCTGCTCGTCGCCGACGAGCCCGTCTCGGCGCTCGACGTTTCGATCCAGTCGCAGATCATCAACCTGATCGCCGACCTGCGGAAGCGGCTGTCGCTGTCGATGCTGTTCATCAGCCACGACTTGTCGGTCATCCGGCATGTCAGCGACCGCATCGCGGTGATGTATCTGGGGCGGATCGTCGAAATCGGTTCCGCAGCGGATGTTTTCGAAAGGCCGGCGCACCCCTACACGAAGGCGCTGCTGTCGGCGGTGCCGGTTCGGCCGGGCGAGGCGCGGCGCGAGCGGATCGTGCTGGAGGGCGACCTGCCCGACCCCTCGGCGCCGCCTCCCGGTTGTGCCTTCCACGGCCGCTGCCGCCACGCGTTGCCGCGCTGCGCGGGCGATCGGCCCGCGCTCATCCTGCGCGCGGTGGAGCGCCCATCGGAGCACGGCGTCGCGCACGAGGCGCGCGACGTCGCCTGCCACCTTCACGCCACCTTGGGCGGAGCTTCCGCATGACCGACCTCGACGCCCGCGCCGACGCCGCGTTCCTGCCGGCGATCGAGGCGGTGGAAGAGGGGCGCGTCCCCGGCGCGGTGCTGGGACTCGTCATGGCGGACGGCCGCCGCGCCGTGCGCTTCGCCGGTTTCGCGCAACTGGAGCCCGAGCCCGCGCCGATGGCGGCCGACACGGTGTTCGACCTCGCCTCGCTGACCAAGGTCATCTTTACGACCACAGCGATCCTGCGCCTGGTCGAAGCTGGCCGCATCGGGCTCGACGATCCGCTGGCGCTGGCGATCCCGGACCTGCGCCAGTACGACGTCGCCGGCGCGCCGGAGCGACGGCTAACGCTCCGCCAGTGCCTGACGCACCAGACGCACCTGCCAGCCGTGGAGCCGCTTTACAGCTACGGTCAGGATCCGCAGACGCTGCGGGCCTTCGTGCTGCAGCGTGTCTGGGCCGCTGGGCCGCCCGTCTATTCCGACATCAACTTCATCCTGCTGGGCATCGTGATCGAACGGCTGACGGGGCTGCCGCTGATCGACCAGCCGCTGCCGCCGGGCTTCACCTTCCGCCCCGATCCGGCGCGGTGCGCGGCGACGGAACGTTGCACATGGCGCGGCCGGGTGATGCGCGGGCAGGTGCATGACGAGAACGCCTTCGCGCTCGGCGGCGCCTCCGGCCACGCCGGGCTGTTCGGCAACGCGACAGCGCTGCTCGACTTCGCGCAGGGGTTGCTGACCGGCCGGCTCTTCACCCCGCAGTCGGAGCGCGAACTGTTCACGCGTCAGGCTCCGACGCGCTCGCTCGGGTGGGAATTGGCCTATTCGGGTTGGTCGGGCGGCGACGCCTGT
>JAIYAB010000185.1 GCA_027489275.1 Hyphomicrobiales bacterium | reverse complement strand
GAGGCGCAACGGCAGCACGACGCCCTTGGGCGCGGGCGCCGCGCCGGGGGCCGGGGGCTCCGCCGCCTGCGCGCCTCCCGGCCGGCCGCCGAGCACGCCGGCGATCAGCCCGCCGATGGCGCTGCTGCGCCCGCCGAGCCCGAAGCGCGCCAGCAGCTCGTCGAGGCCCGACACGGTGACGTCGAGCCTGCCCTGCGGCCGGTGCGCGTCGTCGAGGCCGACGGAGCCGGAGGCGTCGAGGCGACGCGGTCCGTGCGACACCATCGCCGACGTCACCTGCATCCGGCCGCCGGCCACGCGCCAGCGCTCCAGCTCCGTGGGCAGCCCGCGGCCCGCCAGAGGCTCGGCCTGGGTGATCGTCGCCACGAAGTCGGCCGCCGCCGGGGAAGCCGACCCCACCAGCGCGTCGAGCGGTGGGATCGTGGCGCGGGTGATGCGGGAGGCGACGTCGTAGGCGCCGTCCTCGGCCGGGCGGTTCGGCGCGCGCCGGATATGGAAATCGGCAAGGCCGGCGGTGATCGTGGCGGCCCCGGTCCGGGAGCCCGTCACCGTCACACGGGGCTCGGTCAGTTCGGCGGAGAAGCGATCGAGCCCGGCGCCCGGCTTGCCCTGGATGCTGGCCCGGCCGAGGAGCCATTCCGCCTCCAGCCGGTCACCCCCGGAGGCTTCCACGAGGAGCGGGCTGTCCACCTCCACGATGACGTGGCCGGGATTGTAGATCTGCGCCACGGTGTGCACCTTGGCCACCCGGCCCTTCAGCGTCTGGCCCTCGGCCACGCCGGTGAAGGTGGGGTCCGTGCAGGTCACCTCGATGCGGAAGGGGAAGCCTGCGATGCTGCGGTCGGGGCATGACCAGGTGCGGCCGAGGTCGGCCTCACGCTGCAGCCAGGCGTCCATCTCCTGGCCGGCCCGCCAGGACAGGATGGCCCACACCACGGCCACGCCCCCCATGACGAGGAGCAGCCCCAGCGTCGGCATGAAGATGCGCAGCCGCGCCCGGCGGCGCGGCGGCGGCGGCGGGGCAGACGCCCTGTATCGGGTCACGGGGGCCATGCGGCCGATCCTCTCGTTGCGTGCTGTCGTCCTACCTGCTAGCCGCTGGTCCGCCAAGCGGGAGCGACACGATCGATGACACCGGAACGGGGCGATATCTGGGTGTTCGGCTACGGCTCGCTGATGTGGAACCCGGGTTTTCATCACGTCGAGCGCGTCCAGGCCACGCTGCATGGCTTCCATCGTTCGCTGTGCGTCTACTCCCACGTCCATCGCGGAACCCCCGAGCGGCCGGGGCTCGTGCTCGGCCTCGACCGGGGCGGCTCGTGCCGCGGCGTCGCCTTCCGCGTGCCGGCGGCCGAGTCAGCCGCTGCCCACGCCTATCTGCGGGCGCGCGAGCAGGTCACGCTCGTCTACAGGGAGATCTGGCGCCGGATCAGGCTGCTGGACGGCCGGACCGTCGAGGCGCTGATCTACGCCGTGGACCGGCGGCACGGGCAATATGCCAGCGGGCTGCCGCGCGAGGTGCTGCTGCATCATGTCGCGCACGGCGTCGGCGTTTCCGGCCGCAACCCCGACTATGTCCGCGCCACGCATGCCCAGCTGTCCAGCCTCGGCGTCAACGACGCCACGCTCGACTGGCTCGTCCGCCACCTGCCGCAGGAGGCGGAGGAGGCTGCAGTCTGAGCAGCCTGCGTTCAGGCCGGCGGCAGCCCCGCCTCGCGGCGCGCGAGCCGCTTGTGGACCCGCACCATCAGCGCGGTCCCGAACAGCGGCGTCAGCAGGTTGAGCACAGGCACGAGCACCAGCGCCGCGATCAGCGCGCCGGCAAGCAGGATGCTGGCCGACGACCTGCGGCGCATTGCGGCGACGTCGGCGCGCGGCCTGAACCGCCCGGCGGCGAGGGAGAAATACTCCCGCCCCAGAAGCACCGTGTTGGCCCCGAAGAAGGCCAGCAGGTTGATGCCCGGCACCAGCAGCAGCATGAGCGCCACGAGGTTCACGCCGAGGCTGAGCGCCGCGAACTTCGCCGATTCGACCATGGCCGGCGCCAGCGGCAGCGGCACGCCCGGCGGGTCGCCGGGAAACGACTCCTTCTCCACCAGCGCGGCGACGTCGTCGATGAAGAAACCGGCCACCAGCATCGACACGGGCGGGATGAGGAAGACCAGCGCGACCACCAGTCCGAAGCCGGCCAGCAGGGCGGCGTAGGTGTCGATCCAGGGATAGGACGCGACGAGGTCGTTCCCCTCGAGCCACCAGTTGAGCAAACGCGTCAGCGCGACCCAGAGCAGCGCGAGCAGGGCGATCGTCAGCCCGATCGACTTGAACAGCATCCGCCGGAACGGCGGCGACAGGATCTGGCCGAAGGCCTGTATGGCGTCGATGACGATCATGCGGTCGCTCCCGGTCCCGCCAGCGCCCGAACTTCGGGATCCTCGAGCCCGTGCAGCCGCGCCGCGGCCACCTGGCCGAAGCGCACCAGCAGCGCCTTTCGCGTGGCGGCGGGCAGGCGGTGCTCCGGCGCGTCGCGCAGGACTTCGGCGCCGTAGGCGTCGGCGACCAGAAGGCCGGCATCCGGCGGCATGATCTCCGGCGGGACGTGTTCGGGAATCGCGAAGAACAGGCGGTCGCAGAAGCCGCGGTAGTCGGGCCACTTGGCGTCGGCCCGCAGGTCCGCCACGCTGGATTTCACCTCGACGATCCACACCGTGCCGTCGGCGCCCAGCGCCAGCACGTCGGCGCGGCGGCCGGAGGCGAGCGTCACCTCCGTCAGCGACGCGAAGCCGAAGCCGGCGAGCAGCCGGCGCACGCCGCGTCCCACCGCCAGCGACGTCTCGGACTGGCGTCCGTCCTGCGGCGCGGGCCGCGCCTCGCCGATGCCCACGATCACCCGTTCGACGACGATCCTAGCCACGCGCGTCCTCCAGCATCATCGCGGCCGCCTTCTCCGCGATCATCATGGTCGGCGAGTTGGTGTTGCCGGAGGTGATGCGCGGCATCGCGGAGGCGTCGGCGACGCGCAGGCCCGCGATGCCGCGCACCCTCAGCCGGGCGTCGAGCACCGCCATCGGATCGTCGGCCTGGCCCATCTTCGCCGTCCCCACCGGGTGGAAGATGGTCGACGCCACCTCGCCCGCGGCCCGCGAGAGGTCCTCGTCCGAGACGAGATGCGCTCCCGGCCGGAACTCCTGCGGGCGATAGCGCGCCAGCGCCGGGGCGGCCACGATGCGCCGCACCAGCTTGAGCGCATCGGAGGCGACGCGCCGGTCCTCGTCCTCGCCGAGGTAGTTCGGCGAGATTGCCGGAGCCGCGGCCGGGTCCGGCGACGTCGCGTGGATGCTGCCGCGGCTCGCCGGGCGCAGGTTGCAAACGCTCGCGGTAAAGGCGGGAAAGTCGTGCAGCGGGTCGCCGAACTTGTCGAGCGAGAGCGGCTGGACGTGGAACTGCAGGTTGGGGGTCGCGTAGTCGGGCGACGAACGGGTGAAGGCACCGAGCTGGGACGGCGCCATGGTCAGCGGCCCCGTGCGGAACAGCGCATACTCGACCCCCATGGCAGCGCGCTTCCACAGCGAGCGGTAGTCGACATTCAGCGTGCGCACGCCCTCCACCTTGAACACCGGCCGGATCTGCAAGTGGTCCTGCAGGTTTTCGCCGACGCCCGGAAGGTGGCGCAGCACCGGGATGCCGAGGTCCGCGAGCCGCGCGCCGTCGCCGATGCCGGAGAGTTCGAGAAGCTGCGGGGTGCCCACGGCCCCCGACGCCAGCACGACCTCGCCGGCCCGGGCAAGCCGCTTCTGGTCGCCGACGCGGTACACCACGCCAGTCGCTCGCCCGTCCTCGACGACGATCCGTTCCGTCATCGCGCCGGTCTGCAGCCGGAGGTTCGGCCGGCCGAGGGCGGGCTTCAAGAAGCCGCGCGCTGCGCTCCAGCGTCGGCCGCGCTTCTGGTTCACCTGGAAGTAGGAGACGCCCTCGTTGTCGCCGGTGTTGAAGTCGTCGACCCGAGCGATCCCGCATTCCGTCGCGGCGGCCTGGAACGCGTCGAGGATGTCCCAGCGCACGCGCGGATATTCGACCCGCCATTCGCCCCCGGAGCGGTGGAAGGCGTTGGGCGGGGACACGTGGTCCTCCATCGCCATGAAGGCGGGCAGCACGTCGTCCCAGCCCCAGCCCGGCAGACCGAGCTGGCGCCAGCCGTCATAGTCGGCCGCCTGCCCGCGCATGTAGATCATGGCGTTGATGGCGGACGACCCACCGATCACCTTGCCGCGCGGATAGGCAATCGCCCGACCGCCCAGGCCGGGCTGCGGCTGCGTCCTGAACATCCAGTCGGAGCGCGGGTTGCCGATGGCGAACAGGTAGCCGACGGGGATGTGGAACCAGATCCAGTCGTCGCTCCCGCCGGCCTCGAGCACGAGCACGCGCTTCGACGGGTCGGCGGACAGGCGGTTGGCGAGCACGCAGCCGGCCGAACCCGCGCCGACGACGACGTAGTCGTAGCTCTCCTCGCTCCCGGACGTCCCGGCCATTCCGCTCTCCTCCCCCCGACGCGGCGCGAGATTACGCGCTGCGTCGGCGGTCCGGTAGGGCTTCCCGCGCGGGTCAGCGGGCCGCGACGACGACGATCTCGACGGTGAAGTCGGGGTGCGCCAGCTTGGCTTCGACGGTGGCGCGGGCGGGGGTGTGGCCCTGGGCGACCCAGGCGTCCCACACGGCGTTCATCTCGGCGAAGGTCTTGATGTCGGACAGGTAGATCGTGGTCGACAGAATCTTGGTCTTGTCGGTCCCGGCCTCGGCCAGCGTCTCGTCGATCTGGGCGAGAATGTCCTTTGTCTGCTCGGTCACGCTGCGGCCCTTGGCGACATCGGCGACGTGGCCTGCGAGATAGACGGTGTTGCCGTGGACGACTGCGTCGCTCATGCGGGGGCCGCAGCCGATGCGCTGGATGCTCATGACGATCTCCTGGACGGGGTGAGTGCGACAGCCCGCGTAGCAGGAGCCCCGCGCCGTGTCACGTCCCGCGGGCGGAAAGACCGGGGAGGCCGTGAGGGGTGGGCGGCGCTCCTAGTGGAGCACGCCGCGGTCGCTCTCGCCGATCTCGGAGATCGCCTCGCGCAGCCCTTCGAGGTGGGGATTGATGCCCAGCGCGACCTGGAAGACGGCGCGCGCCTCCGCGAACCGTCCGTGGCGCAGGCATACCTGGCCGAAGCCGGACACCGCGCCGAAATGGCGCGGTTCGAGCCTGAGGACGCGCTCGATGTCGTCGACGGCGGCGGCGTCGCGCTTCTCGACGAAATGCAGCGTGCCTCGCTTGTTCCAGGCCTCGGACCACTCGGGGAACGACTCCACGAGGTCGTCCAGAACCGGCAGCGCGAGATCGAAGGCGCCTGCGCCCATCGCGTCGATGGCCATCGCCATCGATCCGGACGCGCCGGCATCGCCGTGCGCGATCCAGTGCGCCCAGATCAGGTCCTCGATCTCGTCGGGGTGGCGCATGGGCTGCGCATGCCCGAGCTCACGGAACAGCGATTCCAGGCGACGCGGCTGGCCCGGCGCCGGGATGCGGCGCGGCAGCTCCATGACGAGGGCGAACACCTCGTCGATGCGCGCCGGCGTGATGATCCGGCGGGCGTGATCCTGGGCGAGGTCGATGCGCGTGCTCATGGGAATCAATCTAGGGCATGCGCACGCCGGGGGCAGTGACAATCCGCACACAGGGCCCGCGATAATGCATCGCACTGTCATTATCCCTAACCCGAAAGGACGTGGATTCGGCTCGAAAACGGGGTTTGCGGCCGGGATTCCCCTTTGCGGCGGCATCCCCTATGGTGCGCCACCTCGGGCCGGGTCGCATGCGCATGGCGGATCTCGCTTTCTTCAGCCAGCCGGCGGTTCTGGCCGCCGTCGCTGTCGCGTCGGGCGTGGCCACCGCTGCGGTGATTCCCCCGCTGATGCCCGTTCTGGCGCGCTACGCGCTCGCGCGGCCGAACGCCCGCTCCAGCCACCGCGTGCCCACGCCGCAGGGCGGCGGCATCGCCGTCGTCGGCGTGGCCCTTGCCGTCATCGGCCTCGCGCTGGCCTTGCTGCCGGGCCCGGCGCAGGAGGCCCGCTCGCTCCTCACGCTCGTCGTCGCGGCGGCCGGCCTCGCCCTGCTCGGCGCGTGGGACGACATCCGCCCGCTGCCCGCCCTGCCGCGCTTCGCCGCGCAGGTTCTCGCCGTGGGCGCGACGGTCTACATGCTGCCGCCGGACGTCCGGATCCTGCCGGAGCTGCTGCCGCCGGCGGCGGAACGCGTGCTCGTCACCATCGCCGGCGTGTGGTTCGTCAACCTCACCAACTTCATGGATGGGATCGACTGGATCACCGCCGCGCAGTTCGTGCCCGTCTGCGGCGCGCTGGCGCTGCTCGCCGCCCTCGGCGCGGCCCCGCCCGCCGCCGGCCTCGTCGCCGCTGCGCTGGCCGGCGCGCTGGCCGGTTTCATGCCGGCCAACAGGCCGGTGGCGCGGCTGTTCCTCGGTGATGTCGGCAGCCTGCCCATCGGCCTGCTGGCCGGCTATGCGCTGGTCCGGCTGGCGGGCGAGGGCCATCTCCTCGCGGCGCTGGCGCTGCCCCTCTACTACCTCGCCGACGCCACCATCACGCTGCTGCGCCGCCTCGCCCGCCGGGAAAAGGTGTGGGAGGCGCACCGCTCGCACTTCTACCAGCGCGCCACCGTCAACGGCCTCACCGTGATGGGCGTCGTCGCCCGCATCGCGCTGGCCAATGTCGTGCTCGCCGGGCTCGCGCTCGTCGCCGCGATGGCGTGGACGCCCGGGCGCGGCGTCGCCGTGGCGCTGGCGGCGGCGGGCACTGTCGCCACGCTTCTCGCCGAGCTGTCGCGCAGGCGCGGGGTCGCGTCGTGACGGCGTCGCGCGGCAAGGCGTCGCGCGGGAGGGTCCTGCTGACGGGGGCCTCCGGCTTTGCCGGCGCGGCGCTGGCGCGCAGCCTGTCGGACGCCGGCTGGACCGTCCGCGCGCCGCTGCGCCGGCCGGTCGAGCTGCCGTCCGGGTCCGAGGCCGTGCCGATCGGCGAGCTCGACGCGGTCGACTGGACGCCGCTGCTGGCTGGGGTCGACGCCGTGGTTCATGGCGCCGGCCTCGCCCATGCCGGTCCGGGCCTCGACGAGACGCCCTATCGCCGCATCAACCGCGACGCGACGCTGCGCCTCGGCGAGGCGGCGGCGGGGCGCGTGCGGCGCTTCGTGTTCCTGTCGTCGATCCGCGCCCAGTCCGGCCCGACCAGCCCGACCGTCCTGACCGAGGAAGACCCCGCGCGGCCGACCGACGCCTATGGCCGCTCGAAGCTCGCCGCCGAGGAGGGCCTCGCCCGGCTCGACCTTGCCGCGACGTCACTGCGGCCGGTCGTGATCTACGGACCGGGCGTGAAGGCCAACATGGCGCTCCTGCTGTGGCTGGCGCGATCGCCGCTGCCGCTGCCGCTGGCGGGACTGACCGCGCCTCGCTCGCTGCTCTCGCTCGACAACCTGTCGGGCGCGGTGCGGCACGCTCTGGAGGCGGACGCGCCGCTGCAAGGGCCCTTCATCGTGGCGGACCAGGGGCCGCTCGGCATCGGCGACATCGTCGCCGCCATGCGCGCGGGCCTCGGCCGCCGGCCGCTGCTGCTGCCCGCTCCGGAGGCGGCGATCGCTGCGGCGTTGCGCGCCATCGGGCGGGGCGATGCGTGGGACAGGATCGCCGGGCCTCTGGCCGCCGATCCCGGCCGGCTCGTCAGGCGCGGCTGGCAGCCACCGGTGGCGTCGACGCGGGAGGGGCTTCGGCTCTGGCTGTCGTCACCTGGGCATGGGCGCTGAAGGCCGGCACCGCTTCGGCCAGCACGGCCTCGGCGGCCTCGCGGTCGAGCGCGGCGACGGCCGCCTTCAGGCGCTGCAGCCACGCCGCCATGCGGTCGGCCTCGGCGAAGAAGGGCTTGGCCGCCATCAGGCCGGCGACGCCGGTCTCGACCGTCGGCTCCTCCTTGCCGAACAGGATCTCGTGCATCCGCTCGCCGGGCCGCACGCCGGTGACGGCGATCTCGATGTCGACACCCGGCTCGAAGCCGGCGAGGCGGATCATCCGCTCGGCCAGCTCCATGATCCGCACGGGCTGGCCCATCTTCAGCACGTAGACGGACGGACGGTCGCCGGCCGTGGCGGCCGAGGGGGCGCGCATGTCGCCGTCGGCATGCGAGGCGGCGGTCAGCACCAGCTCGGCCGCCTCCCGCACCGTCATGAAGAAGCGCACCATGTCGGGATGGGTCACCGTGACCGGCCCGCCCACGGCGATCTGCGCCTTGAACTTCGGCACCACCGAGCCGTTCGAGCCCAGCACGTTGCCGAACCTCACGGAGACGAACCGCGGCGCGTGCGGATCGGTCGCCGCGGCGGCGAAGCGCGCGTCGAGCGCCTGCGCATGCATCTCGGCGAAGCGCTTCGTTGCGCCCAGCATCGACACCGGCTCGATCGCCTTGTCCGTCGAGATCATCACCGTCGCCCGGACGCCGGCCGCCGCGGCGGCATCCATGACGTTGATGGAGCCGACGACGTTGGTCTTGATCGCCTCGTCCCAGTCCTGCTCGAGGTAGGGCACGTGCTTCAGCGCCGCCGCATGGAAGACGAGGTCGGGCGCGAAGCCGGCCACCACGCGGTGAATGCGGTCGCGGTCGCGCACGTCGGCGAGGATGCCGTGGACGCGCGTGGGGGAATCGAGCCGGGCCAGCGCCTCGGTGATCTGGTAGAGCGCCGGCTCGGCGTTCTCGACGATGACGAGCTCGGCCGCGCCGAAGGCCGCGATGCGCAGCGACAGCTCGCTGCCGATCGACCCGCCGCCGCCCGTCACCAGCACGCGCCGGCCGCGGATGATGGTGTCGATGCGGGCGCGGTCCGTCTCGACGGTCGGGCGAAGGAGAAGATCCTCGATCTCGACCGGCGCGAGCGCCACGTCGCCGGACGCGCCATCGTCCAGCGTCTGGAAGCGCAGCAGCGGCAGGCCGAGGCGGCGCGACGCCGCCAGGAGCGTCTCGGGATGGGCGTCCGGCGCGAGCGCCGACGGCGCCACGATCAGGCGCTTCACGGGAATTCCGCGCTCGGACAGGTCGGCGATGGTCTGCTCGACGGTGCGCACATGGCCGCGCACGGGCACGCCGCGGATGGTCTGGCCGAGGTCGGTGTCGCGGGTGGCCAGGATGCCGGCGGCGTGGAAGCGCTTGATCTGGCCTGACTCGATGGCGCGCAGCACGATCTCGGCCTCCGCGCCGCGGCCGATCACCAGGGCCGGCGCGGTGCCGGCGCGGACGCCGCGGTCCTGCGAGCGCAGGTAGCGCGAGTAGCGGTACGCCACGCGCGGCCCGCCCAGCGCGAAGATCTGCACCATCCAGTAGAGGAAGATGAAGATCTTGCCGAAGAAGAACCCGCCATAGGCGGTCGGGGCCACCAGCACGTAGTCGAGCACCAGCAGCGACACCGCGAGCACGGTAACGGCCTTGGCGATGTTCGACAGGTCCGGGATCGAGGCGAAGCGCCAGCGCGACTTGTATAGACCGAAGAACCAGTACACGCCTGCTGCAAAGGCCACGAAGGGCGGCACGAGGAACGGCAGGTACACCAGCCGCTCGTCGAGATACTCGCCCTCGAACCGCAGGAAGAACGTCCCGATGAACGCTGCTGCGGTGATGACCACGTCATGCGCGACCACCGCGGTCTTCTTGTAGTGGCCGAGGGAGGGCATGGCGCTCATGCGGCGGGTATCCGTCCAGCCCGAGGCCTTGTCAACGGCATCGTCGCCGCTCAGGAGCCGCGGTAGCCGAGGCCGCGCATCAGGAACCGCACCATCGTGTCGACGTCGGGTCCCGGATCGCCCGCGGCACATTGGGAGATGATCTGGGGATGGCAGAACTTGATGAGCCCCGCCCGCAGGCACCGCGACGCCTGCTGCGGGTCGTCGACGGTGAAGTCGCCGGCCGCGATTCCGTCGGCGACGATCCGGGTCATCATGGCGTCGACCCGCTCGATGTGTCCGCGAACGATCGACCAGCTCTCGTCGAGCGCGACGGCGACCATCTCGTGCATCATCCGGTCGGTGACGTAACGGGAGGCGTTCATCTCGTGCATCGTGCGGGCGAAGCGCGCGACACGGTCGGGCGCCGGGGCGTCGGAGTCAGCGATGGCGAGCAGCGCCGCCTCAACTTCGCCCATGAGCTGCAGGCCGACGGCCTCGTTGATGGATTTCTTGGAATCGAAGAAACGGTACACGTTCGCCGGGCTCATCTTGAGCGCCTTGGCGATGTCGGCCACCGTCGTCTTCTGGTACCCGAAGGTGCGGAAGAATCGCTCCGCCTGCGCAACGATGCGGCAGCGCGTATCAACTTCCTTGCGATCGACGGCGTCGGTCATGCCTTCAAGTCTCCAGACAGCCATATATGACGAATGGCGTTATTCGTCAACAATCACAGGTCCGCCGGCCGACCGGCGCGCGCCGTCAACCCTGGCGCAGGCTGCGCTTCAGGTCGCCGGCAAGGTCGCGAAGCTGGCCCTTGCGACCGTCGTCGAGGCCGGCGAAGAGCTCCACCAGCCATCCCTCGTGCTTCCTCGCCATGGCGAGGAAATAACGCCGGCCCTCCGGCGTCAGGCGGATGCGGAACGCCCGGCGGTCGGCGGTGTCGTCGACCCGCTCGACATGGCCGTCCCGCACCAGCCGGTCGGTGAGGCCGGTGATCGCCGCGTTGGTGACCATCATGCGACGCGACACCTCCGACATGCTCAGCCCGTCCGGCGCACGCTCCAGCTGCGCCATCAGGTCGAAGCGGGGCAGCGTGCAGTCGAACTCGTCGCGCAGGCGGCGCCGCAGCTCGGCCGCCACGATGTTGGTGCACGACAGCAGCCGCAGCCACAGGCGCACGGACAGATGGTGGTCGGCGCGCACGCGTGTCTCGAGGTCGACCACCGCGGCGCCGAGGTCGTGCCCACCGGCAAGCGGGGCGGACTCCGGTCGCCGTCCCGGGCGGCGGGACGCGGCGGCGGTGCGGGGCTTGCGCATCGTGTCGGCCATGGCGCCCCTTTTTGGTCGATCCGGCCGCGCTGTCAAACGGCCTTTCGCGCCAGCGCGCCGAGCAGCCCGTCGATCATCCGGTCGCAGGCCGCGAGCTGGTCGAGCGCGACGAACTCGTCTGCCTTGTGCGCCTGCGCGATCGAGCCGGGGCCGCACACCACGCTGGGCACGCCGTAGCGCTCGAAGAAGGACGCCTCCGTGCCGTAGGCCACCTTCTCCACCGTCTTGTCCGGCAGCAGCCCGTGGACGAGACGGTACACGTCGTCCTGCGGACCGGCGTTAAGCGCCGGAATGTGGTTCACGGGCAGGAAGGCGATCCCCGCCGACGGCTCGATCGCCTTCATCCGCGGCTCCAGCTCCGCGGCGAGCGCGCGAAGGTCGTCGATGATCGTCGCCGGCTCGAAGCCCGGCACGTAGCGGTAGTCGAACATGAACTCGGCCAGCGCGGGCACGATGTTCGGCCCGTTGCCGCCGCTGAACAGGTTGGTCGAGATCGTCGTGAACGGCACGTCGAAGCCCGCGACGCGCAGGCCGGCCGTCCGCTCCCGGTCCGAGATGTCCTGGATCCGCGCGATGATGCGGGCGGCGTATTCGATGGCGTTGACCGCCTCGTGCGTCAGGGACGAGTGCGCGGCCTTGCCGGTCACGCGGCAGCGCCAGACATAGCCGCCCTTGTGCGCGCTCACCAGCCGCATGGAGGTCGGCTCGCCGATCAGCGCGCCGCGCGGCTTCACCCCCCAGGCGGCCATGGCCTCGATGAGCTTCGGGATCCCGAGGCAGCCCTGCTCCTCGTCATAGGTGAATGCGACATGGATCGGCTCGCCGCCGGCCGCCGCCGCGGCGTAGTCGGGCACATGGCCCATGACCACCGCGTCGAAGCCCTTCATGTCGCAGGCGCCCCGACCGTAGGCCCTGGCGTCCTTCACCGTCAGCGCGAAGGGATCGACGGTCCAGGGCTGTCCGTCGACGGGCACCACGTCGACGTGGCCCGACAGGACGATGCCGCCAGGCCCTTCGCCGAAGGTGGCGAGCAGGTTGGCCTTCGTCCGGTCTGCGTTGAAGTCGAGCCGGCAGGAGGCCCCGTGCGCCTCCATGTGGGCGCGCGCCCAGTCGATGCAGGCGAGGTTCGAGTTGCGCGAGACCGTGTCGAAGGCGAGGATCTCCGCCAGCCGCGCCATCGTCCGCGGATCGGGCGTTCCAGCGTCGTGGCCGGCGTCTGGACCCGTCGCAGTGCTCGTCATCGGTCGCCTCCGCGGCCGCCGCCGCACCGGTTCCGCGGCGTTGACGACCTCGGTTCAAACTGTATACGGTATTCGGGTTTCCGCAACAGCGTGGTGGCAATGGCCCGACGTCTCAGCGTGCAGCCCGACGGCCCGGTCCGCCTCGCGAAGCCGGACAGCCTGAGCGAGCGCATCTATGCGGACCTTCGCGAGCGCCTCCAGCACTGCGACATCGGCCCCGACGACCGCATCGTCGACACCGAGATCGCCGTCGCCTACGGCACGTCCCGCATGCCGGTGCGCGAGGCGCTGCTGCGGCTGGCCAACGAGGGTTATCTCGTCGGCACCACGCGCGGTTTCATGGTGCCGCGCCTCTCGCTGGAGGATATCGGCGACATCTTCGAGGTCCGCCGCCTGCTCGAGCCGCGCGCCGCCGCCAATGCCGCGCGCGACCTCGACGCGCAGACCGCCAAAGCCCTGAAGGCCGCCATCGAGGAGGCGCGCGCCGCCGCCCGCGCCGACGACGTCGACCGCCTGATCGCCGCGAACATCCGCTTCCGCGCCGCGTGGCTCGGCGCGGTGCGCAACGCCCGCCTCGCCAACACGATCGCCCGCTTCGTCGACCACGTGCAGACGGTCCGGCTCGGGACCTTGCGCGATCCGGTGACACGCAAGGTCGTCGCCGACGGTCTCGAGGGTCTCTACGATGCCTTCGTCCGGCGCGACCCGGTCGCCGCCGCCGACCGCATGTCCACCTTCATGGCCGCCGCGGAGCAGGCGTTCTTCAGCGTCCGCAAGGCCGAACTCGAGAGGGAGGACGGGTCTCCCCCGCCGTCTTCCAGGAACGCGGCCCTCGCCGAGGACAGAGCATGATCGTCAAGCCGCATCCCCTGAAAGGGCCGAACCGCTTCAAGCTGGGGGTCTTCTCCGCCAACGCCGACGGCGGCCTCGCCATCACCGACGTGCCCGAGCGCTGGCGCGCGCGCTGGGACGACAACCTCAACGCCGCCGGCATCGCCGACCGGGCCGGCATCGAGTTTTTCCTCCCCATCGCCCGCTGGAAGGGCTTCGGCGGCAAGAACCGCGTGCGCGAATGGTCGTTCGAGACCTTCACCTGGGCGGCAGGGCTCGCGAGCGCGACCGAGCGCATCGGCCTGTTCATGACCGTGCACGTGCCGATCGTGCACCCGCTCTACGCGGCCAAGGCGCTCGCCACCGTCGACCACATCTCGAACGGCCGCGCCGGCCTCAACATCGTGTGCGGCTGGAACCCGCAGGAGTTCGCGATGTTCGGCGTCGCGCTCGGCGAGAAGGGCTACGTCCAGGCGGCCGAGTGGGTCGACATCATCGAGCGCTGCTACTCCTCCAACGAGCCGTTCGACTTCAAGGGCGAGTACTACGACCTCAAGGGCGTGGTCAGCCGCCCCGCCAGCCTGCAGGTGCCGCGCCCGGTCACCATGAACGCCGCCTTCGGCGCGCCGGGGCGCGACTTCGCGGCGAAGTACTGCGACTTCCTGTTCTCCACCTTCTCCGACATCGAGGACGGCCGCCGGCACGTCGCCGACATCAAGGAGCGCTCGCAGCGCTTCGGCCGGCAGGTCGGCATCTACACCGTGTGCCACGTCGTCTGCCGCGAGACGCAGCAGGAGGCGGAGGACTATTACCACCGCTACGCCGTCGCCGAGGCCGACCACGCCGCCGTGGACGCCCACATGGCGGGCAAGAAGGAGTTCTCCAACTCGCACGACAAGAGCTCCTACGACCTCTACCGCCAGCGCTTCGCCGGCGGCGCCGGGTCCTACCCTCTGATCGGAACACCCGAGAAGATCGTCGCCGACATGGTCCGTATCTCGAACGAGGGCTATGCGGGGGCGGCGCTCACCTTCGTCAACTACACCTACGAGCTGCCCTTCTTCTGCGACCGGGTGCTGCCGCTGATGCGGCAGGCCGGGCTGCGCGTGAACTGAGGAGGGACGATGACCGCGCGAGCGCTGCGTACTGCCGGACTGGCGCCTTTCAAGCAGGGCATGCGTTCGCTCGTCAGCGCCGTCACCGTGGTGGCGGCGCAGGGCCACGAGGGCATGGCCGCCGGCCTCACCGCCACGGCGGTGTGCTCGCTCAGCGTCGATCCGCCCTCCCTGCTCGTGTGCGTCAACCGCAACGCGTCGATCGCGCCGGCGCTGCGCGAGAACGTCGAGTTCAGCCTCAACGTGCTGGCCGACGACCAGACCGACGTGGCCAAGGCCTTCGGCGGCCAGGCCGGCGTGCGCGGCTCGAACCGCTTCATCTTCGGGCACTGGGTGCGCAGCGAGCACGACGTGCCGCTGCTGGTCGGCGCCCGCGTGAGTTTCGAATGCGTCGTGGCGCAGGTGATGGACTGGAGTTCCCATCACATCGTCATCGGCCGCGTCATCGAGGTGCATCTCGGGCCAGAAGGGTCCAAGGCGCTCGTCTACGGCGACGGCCAGTACAAGAGCGTCGAGTAGGAGCAGCGCCGATGTTCGATCCCCGCCGACCCACCCTGCGATACCGCCTCGACCGGGGCGACACGCTGGGCGTCACCTGGCTCTCGCTGGGGAGTGTCGCCGTCGCCGAACTCGCCGCGCGCGCCCGGCCGGACGCCATCGTGCTCGACCTGCAGCACGGGCTGTGGGAGCGCGCGTCGATGGAACAGGCCATCGGCGCGGTGCCGTCCGACATCCCGGTGCTCGTGCGCGTCGCCGAGAACTCGCCCATGGCGATCGGCCAGGCGCTGGACGCCGGCGCGGAGGGCGTCATCGTGCCGCTCGTCGAGACGGCGAAGCAGGCCCGCCGGGCCGTCGAGGCGGCGCTCTACCCGCCGCGCGGCGCGCGCTCTGGCGGCGGCGTGCGGCCGCTTGTGGACTTCGTCGACTATGTCGAGGGCGCCGACCGCGGCATCGTCGTGGTCGTCATGATCGAGACGGCGAAGGGCGTGAAGAACGCCCGCGAGATCGCCGCTGTCGAGGGCGTCGACATGGTGTTCATCGGCACCGGCGACCTCGCTCTGTCGCTCGGCACCTTCCCGCAGTTCGATGCGCGACACGAGGTGGCCTGTGCCGCCGTCCATGCCGCCTGCCGTGCGGAGTGGACGCTGTGCGGCACCTTCACCGGCTCGCTCGACGCCGCCCGCGCGCGGCGCGAGAAGGGCTACCGCATGGTCGTCACCTCCAACGACATCGATCTCGTCGCCCGGGGCTTCGGCCAGGCGACGGCGGGCTTCGCCGCCCGCGCGCCCGCGCCGCCGAGCCTGCCGCCGGAGCCGAAACCCCCCGCCCCGTCCGCCGAGGCGCCCGCCAACCCGGCCGGCAAGCTCGCCAACGGCGCGGGATACGTCCCGGAGGCCCGGCCGTGAGCGCGAGCGCCTTCCGCGAGAGGTTGGCGTGGGACGCGGCGGCCGGGGAGATCCTCGACCAGACGCGCCGCTACATGCTGATCCGGCCGGAGGCCCTGATGGGCATCTTCCGGCGCCTGCCGGGCGCCGCCCTCGACGAGGCGCTCGCCGCGCTGGAAGCCTCGATCTTCGAGCAGGGGTCCGACAGCGCGCGCGCCTACCGCGCTATGGGCGGCGAGGGCGCGACGCTGGCGCGGGTCGTCGCCGAGACCGCGCCGCAACTCGGCTGGGGCCTCTGGCGGTTCGACGTCGCGCCGGACGTCATCCGGCTCGAGGTGACGAACAGCCCGTTCGCCATGGGCTTCGGTCCGTCCGACCGGCCGGTGTGCCATGCGATAGCAGGCATGGTCCGCGCCGTCGCCTCGCTCGTCTTCGAGCGCCCCGCGACGGCGCGCGAGATCGCCTGCGCCGCCATGGGCGCGCCATCATGCCGTTTCGAAGCCAGACCGACAGAACAATGACCGGGGGGACATCCGCATGAACGCCGCCGTCGAGGAACTCCGCGCCACGCTCGGCCCCGACCTCGTGAGGGTCGGCGACGACATCCCGCAGCGCAACTGGCACGACCAGGTCGGCATGACGCCGACGCGCCCGCTCGCGCTGGTGCTGCCGCGCTCCACCGAGGATGTGTCGAAGGCGCTCGCGATCTGCCACCGCCACCGTCAGCCGGTGGTCACGCAGGGCGGCATGACCGGGCTCGCCGGCGGCGCGCATCCGGGCGATGGCGAGGTCGCCCTGTCGCTGGAGCGCATGGTCGGCGTAGAGGAGGTCGATCCGGCCTCCAACACGCTCACCGCGCTCGCCGGCACGCCGCTCTATCTCGTCCAGCAGGCGGCCGAGGAGGCCGGCCTGATGTGCGGCATCGATCTCGGCGCGCGCGGCTCGTGCTCGATCGGAGGCAACATCTCCACCAATGCCGGCGGCAACCAGGTGCTGCGCTACGGCATGGCGCGCAAGAACGTGCTCGGGCTCGAGGTCGTGCTGGCCGACGGCCGCGTGGTGCGCTCCCTCAACAAGATGATGAAGAACAACGCAGGGTACGACTGGACCCAGATGTTCATCGGCTCGGAAGGCACGCTCGGCGTCGTCACCCGCGTCGTGCTCGGCCTGCATGCGCGCCCGCGCGGAGTGCAGACGGCGGTGCTGGCCGTCGACGGCGTCGAGGACGCCATCAAGGTGCTGCGCGCCGCCGAGCGCGGGCTGCCGGGCGGCCTGCTCGTCTTCGAGGCGATGTGGAGCGAGTTCTACGGCATCGCCATCACCACGATCGGCGTCCCGGCGCCGATCCCGGCCGGCCACGACCTCTACCTCCTCGTCGAGGCCCCGACCGGCGAGGCCGGACCCGAGCTGTTCGAGGAGTTCCTGGCGGGCCTCTATGAGGAGGGCCTCGTCAAGGACGCGGTGATCGCCAAGTCGAAGGCGGAGCGCGACCGGCTGTGGATGCTGCGCGAGAGCGTCTACGAGTATGGCAAGCACATGCCCAAGGCGGTCGGCTTCGACGTCTCGATCCCGCTCGGCCGAATGCGCGAGGCCATCGACGCGCTGCGCCGCGACATGCCGAAGATCGTCGACGGCATCGTGTGGGTTGTCTTCGGCCACGTCGCCGACTCCAACCTGCACGTCAATGCCATGCCGCCCGTCTACGGGTCGGAGGTGAAGCTGGCGATCGAGAAGGTGGTGTACGATCTGACGTCGTCGCTCGGCGGTTCCGTCTCGGCCGAACACGGCATCGGCCGCGCGAAGAAGCCCTATCTCGGGCTGTCGCGCACCGAGCCGGAGCTGGCGCTGATGGCGACGATCAAGAGCGCGCTGGATCCGGCCGGAATCCTGAATCCGGGCCGCGTCCTGTGAGGATGTGACAACAGGCGCCGCATCTTTGGCGCGAAACCTGCAAAGTTGGCGAGGGAGAGGGCATCGATGAGCGAATTGCTGATGAAACTGGCGAAGGCGATCGCCAAGGAGAAGATCAAGGTGATCGACCTGACGCAGACGCTGCGTCCGTCGACCCCGGTGATCCAGCTCCCGCCGCCCTTCGCGCCGACCAAGCCGTTCGAGATCGAGGAGATCTCGCGCTACGACGACAAGGGCCCGGCCTGGTACTGGAACAACATCGCGCTCGGCGAGCACACCGGCACGCATTTCGACGCGCCGATCCACTGGGTGACTGGCAAGGACTACAAGGACGGCGCGACCGATACCGTCCCCGTGCAGCGCTTCGTCGCCGCGGCGGTCGTGATCGACTGCTCGAAGGAGGCGAAGAAGGACGAGAAGTTCCTGCTCACCCCCAAGCACATCCTCGCCTGGGAGAAGAAGCATGGCACGATCCCCAAGGGCTCCTGGGTCCTGATGCGCACCGACTGGTCGAAGCGCACGGACCCGGCGATGTTCCTCAACATGCAGGCCGACGGCCCACACGTGCCCGGCCCCAACGCCGACGCGGTGCGGCTGCTGGTCGAGCGCGACGT
>JAIYAB010000480.1 GCA_027489275.1 Hyphomicrobiales bacterium | reverse complement strand
GCGCCCGCCTCGCGCAGGCGCGCCGCCGGCGGCGCATCGGCCGCGGCCGGCACGAGCCCCGTCGCCGCCGTGCACAGCGGCAGCGGCACGCCCTTGGTGGCGATGTTCTCCTTGATCGTCACCGGCACGCCGTCGAGCGGCCCCATGGGCTCACCGTTCGACCAGCGGGTGGTAGAGCCGGCCGCCACCGCCCGCGCGCCGTCGGGGTCGAAGGCGTAGAGCGCAGCGAGGTCCGGCTCGCGCCGCTCGGCATGGGCGATCACCGCGTCCATCACCTGCGAGGGCGTGAGCGAGCGGTCGCGGTAGCGCGCGAGAAGGTCGACGGCGGAGAGCGACAGGATCGAAGTCACGGCGGATGCCTCCCGGTTGCCGCCAGACTAGCCCCGGCCGGTCGGAGCAGGAAGCCGGCGCGCGCGGCTCAGGCCTGCGCGCGCCGCCCCGCGGCGACAGCGCAGGCGATGGCGAAGGCGGCAAGCGTCGCCGATACGACCGCGTTCCAGGCCGCCAGCGAGAAGCCGAGGATCCGGAAGGTCACCTCGTCGCAGCGCACGACGCGCACCGTCTCGAGCTGGCGCAGGAAGTCCCCCATGCCGGCCGGCTTCGCGATCGCGCCGGTGCAGCCGCTGGGACCAGGCCACCACCCCCACTCGACGCCCGCGTGATAGAAGCCCAGCCCGGCGCCGACGGCGAACAGGAGGCCCAGCAGCACCAGGCCGGCGACGACGAGGCGACGGCGCGCCGGGACGCCGCCGAGCCAGGCGACGGCGAGCGCGAGGGGTACGCCGGCATAATAGGGAATGCGTTGCGTCAGGCAGAGATCGCAGGGCTTCACGCCCAGCCCGTGCTCGATGAAGAGCGCGCCGCCGACGGTCGCCGCCGCGGCGACGGCGAGGGCCAGCGCCGCGTCGCGGGGCCGCGACATCGGCGCGGCGATCGGTCCGGACCCGGCCTGAAGGCTCATGCGCCCCGCTCCGACGTCAGAACAGCCGGGTGATCAGCCAGAAGCCCAGTGCGATCGCTCCGAGCGTCACCAGCGCCACGGCGGTGAGGTGTTTCTCGATGAACACCTTCAGGGGCGCGCCCCACCGGTTGAAGATGCCGGCGATGAGGAAGAAGCGCGCGCCCCGCGTGATGATCGAGAGCAGCACGAACATCGGGAAGTTGTAGCCCAGTGCCCCGCTGACGATGGTGACCACCTTGTAGGGGATCGGCGTCAGCCCCTTCACCAGGATGAACAGCGCGCCCCAGGTGGCGTACCACAGCTTCACGTTGTCGATCTTGTCGCCGAGGCCGTAGAGGTTCAGCAGCCAAAGGCCGACGCTCTCGAACAGCAGCGCGCCGATCGCATAGCCCAGGATTCCGCCCGCCACCGACGTCACGGTGCAGATCGCTGCGTAGTGGAACGCCTTGTCCGGCCGCGCCAGCGACATCGGCGCCAGCACCACGTCCGGCGGGATTGGAAAGAACGAGCTCTCGGCGAAGGAAACCGCGCCCAGCGCGTAGGGCGCGCGGGGGCTGGCGGAGAGCGAGACGGTCCAGTCGTAAAGGCGCTTGAACATCGAGGCTCCTGTCGCGCCGCGTGTAGCGGAAGCGACAGGGCCTGTCCATTTGCGCGAGCCTCAGCTCAGGTTCGCCTTGAAGAATTCGACTGACCTGGTGAACGCCAGGTCCGCCGCCTGCTTGTTGTAGCGCTCGGCGCTGGTGTCGTTGTGGAAGGCGTGGTTGACACCTTCGTACATCTGCACCGTGTAGCGCACGTTCGCCGCCTTCAGGGCCGCCTCGTAGGCCGGGTACGTGCCGTTCACGCGCGCGTCGAGGCTCGCGAGATGCACGAGCAGCGGCGCCTTGATCCGCGCGGCCGCCTCGGCCGGCGGCGCGACGCCGTAGAACACGACGCCAGCGCCGAGTTCGGGCTCGCGCGTGGAAATGATGTTCACGATGCCCCCGCCCCAGCAGAAGCCGACAGCCCCGACCTTGCCGTTGCTGGACGCATCGGCCTTCAGGAACGCCATGGCGGCCTTCGCCTGGGCAACCACGGCCTCGCCGCCCAGCTTGGCGAACAGGTCGCGCGCCGCGTCGGCGTCGGCCGGCGTGCCGCCCAGCGGCGTCAGAAAGTCGACGCCGAGCGCGAGGAACCCGGCTGCGGCGAAGCGGCGGGTGACGTCCTCGATATGGGCGTTGAGACCGCGGTTCTCGTGGATCACGATGACCGACCCGACCTTGCCCGCCGCCTTCGGCCGGGCGAGGTAGCCGGAGAGGTCGACGCCGCCGACCTGCGTCTTGACGCGCTCCGTCGTGATGCGCGCATCCGTCTCGGGAACCTGCTGCGCCTGGGCATAGTTCGGTTCCAGAGCGGTCAGCGCCGCCGTCGCGGCGGCCGTCGACCCGGCCATGATCCCGAGGCGCTCGAGGAACACGCGGCGGGGGAGAGGCTTATGGGTATACTCGTCGTAGAGATCGATGATGCGTTGGTCGAGCGCCATGGCTGTCCCTTCCCTTGTGCGTTTCGCGCGGGTTCCGATCCGCTGGGCGCAGGATGGGCGAGCCGGGCGGAAGTTCAATCAACATCTTTGCGACCGGCCTGCCGGGCGGGGCGCGGAGTGATCCGAAACCCGCGCGCATCCGTACTTTCCACGATTGGCGTGGGAGCTCCCGGTCATGGGTGACATTGCAGGCGTAAGGCGCACGTTCGTAAAGGCGGCCATGGATGCCCCCTTCCTCACCCGGGAGGACGAGCACGCGCTCGCCGTCCGCTGGAAGGACAACCGGGACGAGGACGCCCTGCACCGTCTTGCCGCGGCCCATATGCGGCTCGTCATCGCCATCGCAGCGCGGTTTCGCCATTACGGTCTGCCCATGGCCGACCTCATACAGGAAGGCCATGTTGGTCTTCTTGAGGCCGGCGCGCGCTTCGAGCCGGATCGCGAGGTCCGCTTCTCGACCTACGCGACATGGTGGATCCGGGCGTCCATCCAGGACTACATCCTGCGCAACTGGTCCATCGTCCGCGGCGGCACCAGCTCGGCGCAGAAGGCGCTGTTCTTCAACCTGCGTCGGTTGCGGGCGCGGCTCTCGCAGGCCGCCGCCGGCGACGACACCGTAGACATTCACCAGGGCATCGCGGATGCGGTCGGCGTCTCGCGCAACGACGTCGCGCTCATGGACGCCCGGTTGTCGGGCAACGACATGTCGCTGAACGCCCCGCTCACCGACGAGTCGACCGGCGCCACCGAGCGCATGGACTTCCTCGTCGACACCGCACCCCTGCCGGACGAGACGGTCGGTGAGGCGATCGACAGCGAGCGCCGCGTGCGCTGGTTGCGCTCCGCGCTGACCGTGCTGTCCGACCGCGAGCTCAACATCCTGCGCGCGCGCCGGCTCACCGACGAGGCGGCGACGCTGGAGGCGCTCGGCGACCGGCTCGGCATCTCCAAGGAGCGGGTGCGCCAGATCGAGAGCCGGGCGCTGGAAAAGCTGAAGCGCGCCCTTCTCGAGCGTCACCCCGACGCCGCCCTGGCGATGGTCTGACCGGGCGCCGTACCACCCGCGTCGCGCCTGACTCTTCCAGAGTCGCGTTACACCGCGGTTCACCGTTCGCGGGTCACTCCACGACGATCTTGTAGGTCTGTCCGGGCTTCAGCGCGCCGCCTCGGTCCAGCCCGTTCAGCACCTGGAAGCGCTCGGCCGCGCGGTCGAGGCCCGTCATGCGCGCAGCCATGGATTCCACCGTGTCGCCCGGCCGGGCGACCGCCAGCTTGAGCCGCAACGGCCTCACCGCAGCGATTTCGGACGGCGTCATCGGGCGGAAGCTCTCGATGGAGGCGCGGAATGCACGGTCGATTTCGGGCGTCAGCGTCCGCGCCGCGAGGATGAAACGGTAGGTGGCCGAGCCGGAGCGAATCGCGGCGAGGCGGAAGCTCCACTCGTCGCCCCGCGCCGTCGCCGTCACCGCCGGCAGGCCGCTGACCTCGATGGCCTCGACCGGGCCGACCTGCGAGCCCTCGATCCACCCGGAGGCGATGTAGGTCTCGAGCGTCTGGCCTTCGGGTAGCTTCACGCTGTCGAACCGCATCGCCTGCGCGCCGCCGGGAGCAACGCCGGCCACCGCGACCGAGGAGTTCTCCAGCACGAAGCCGACAGGCGCGGAGAAGGTGAACCCGAGCTGCGGATGCAGGAAGCGGTTGGCGCGGACCATCCCTTCCGCCGGATCGTCGCCGAAGGTGATCCCGTCGATGGCGGAAAGGTAGAGCTGGCGGTCGTTCTCGCCGATCCCCGGCCCGGCGATGGAGCGCGCGGCGCCGAGCGCCAGTGCCACGCGCTCGGGCGTCGAGGGATGCGTCGACAGGAAGTTCATGCCCTGCTGGCCTGACCTGTCGCCCATCATCGTCGCGCGCATGCTGGACTGTCGGCCGAGCGACGCGAGGAACCGCGCCGCGCCGTACGGATCGAAGCCGGCCTTGGCGATCGTCTTGACGCCGATCTGGTCCGCCTCGAGTTCCTGCGAGCGCGAGAAGCTGGCGATGGAGTAGCGTGAGCGCGCCTGCACGACCTCGCCGGCGACCGGATCGTCCAGGACTTCGGCGACGACGCGGCTGACGAGCTGCGAGCGGCGCTCCAGTTCAGCGCGCTGAGAGGCGTGGCTCGCCGTGACGTGCGCGACCTCGTGCGCCATCACGGCCGCGATCTCCGACGTGTCGTTGGCGAGCGCCAGCAGCCCGCGCGTCACGTATACGTTGCCGTTCGGGAGCGCGAAGGCGTTGACCACCGGCGAGTTGAGGATTGTGACCTTGGGGTCCGGCGTCTCGCTCGCCTTGGCGACCCGCGCCATCACGTCGGTCAGCATCCGCTCCGCCGACGCCGACCGATACTCGCCGCCGAACATGCCGACGAGCCGCCGGTGCTCGCGCTGGGCAGCCGTCTCCAGGCCTGTGACGCGGGGGGCCGAGGCGGGAACGGCCGGGCCCGTCGACGTCGGAAGGCCGAGCCGGTCGGCGGCGCAGCCGGCCAGCAGGACACAGAGGCCGGCCGCCAGAAACGATCGCCACCGCCTGACCCCGCTTGCCGGGACTGTCTCGTGCAAGACGTTCTCGCCCACCACCACTCCGGCGACCTCAATCGAGGCGTTCGACTGCCTCCGGGACCGTTGCCTCCATCCGGGGCCGGTCCGTACCCACGACGACGCCGCGCACGCGGACCCTTCGTCCCTCCATCGCAGCGCCCGTCATGCCCGATGCCTCGAACCTGCGCAAGGATCGTTTCGGAACTGTGACGGTGAAGCCATTGGCCCCGAACGTGCCGAAATTGAGGTAAAGGATAGCCTTACCGTGGGAAACGGACAGAATTCGTCCCTCCACGAGCGCATAGCGGCCGTCGAGCGCGGCAAGCGCCGCCGTATCGCCGGCCTGCGCCGCCGGCAGCGCCCAGAGGCCGCGCCCCGCCGCCCGGGCCTCCCGCTCCAGCACCATCAGCGCCCGCGCACAGCCCGGCGGCAGGTCCTCCGGCCGCACGATCGCGTGCCCCTCGGCCACCAGATGCGCCGCGAGCGGCGTGCCGTCGCGGGCCGGAATCACGGCCGGCCGCCCCCACCGGTCCGCCGGACCGGGCAGCGTCACGATCCGTGCCGGACCCTGCTGCGCCCAAGCCTCCAGGGCCGCGCGCGGGACGTCGGCGGCTCCGCCGGGCCAGGCCACGCCGGCCAGCCGCACGGCCTCGCCCGCCACGGCCACATCGCCGTCCTCACCCACCGCGATACCGCCCGCCGGCGTGGCGGCGGAAACGCCGCAATCCCGCCCGACAGCAGGCCCCGACCCCTGGGCAGCCCCCCGCACGGGCAGGAGCATGATCATGGAGCCGGCGAGACCGATCAGGCAGGCGCTGCGGGTGGCAGCAAGGAGGCGCGTCATGCCCCGATCAGGCCCACCGCAGCGCCGTCCGTCCAGCGCCCGCCGGTTGTGCCGATGCTCCTGCGCAGGAGGCTGCAATCGCCCGGCGACTATGCTAATTCCATCCGCGCGCGGTTCCGTAGCTCAGCAGGACAGAGCAGCGGTTTCCTAAACCGAAGGTCGGAGGTTCGAGTCCTCCCGGGACCGCCATCAATCCAGTCCACCCCGAACGCCGAGCCGACCCGGTCCGTTGACTCCCCAATGTTGTTCTTGTTTTGTTCATATATGAGCAACCGGCGACAGCGCATCTTCTCCGACAGTGAGGCCGCCGATCTTCTTCGGGCCGTCCAGGACTGCCGCCAGGCCGCGGTCCTGGCT
>JAIYAB010000189.1 GCA_027489275.1 Hyphomicrobiales bacterium | reverse complement strand
GCCTTGCCGACGCCCTGCTGGCACCGGACCGTTCGAACTGGCGCATCTATGCCGTGTCCGACGAGAAGGCCCAGCGCCTCGTCCGCGTCATCGTCATCATCGCCGTCGTGGCGGTGGCCGGTCGCTTCGTCGAGGCGATCCTTCACGCCATTGCCGCGAGCCTGAAGCTGTCCGTCGCCGTGAAGGGCGTCTTCGCCGTCCTCGTGGCGCTCGCCGCCTCGCGGGCGCTGCCGCTGATCCGCACCGTGTCGGCCGCAGACGAGGCCGTCTTCGGTCCGCACGTGTCCGACAATGCGGACTTCACCGGGCTCGCGCGCGGCCTCGGCTGGACCCTCGTTGCTGCGGTGGTGACGGCGGCCGTGTTCGGCTACGTCTCGCTGGCCTCCTTCCTCGCCGACCAGTTCATCTGGGCCGCGATCGTCGTCCCGCTGGTGATGCTGTGCATCGCCCTCTCCGCCGAAGGCATCACCGTCGCCTGCTCGGCGAACGGATCCCTGTCTCGCGCCGTGCGCAGCTCCATCGGTCTGTCGCGGCAGGCCATGGAGCAGTTCGGCGTCATCGCCTCCGGCGCCGCGCGGGTCGCCTTCATGGTGCTGGCCGTCCTGCTGCTGCTGGCGCCATGGGGAGTCGAGTCACGGGACGTGCTGTCGCAGGTCAGGGCGGCCTTCTTCGGCATCACCATCGGGGGCGTCACCGTCTCGCTGTCGACCATAGTGCTGGCGGTGATGTTCTTCGGCGTCGGCATTTTCGTGACACGCACCGTGCAGCGGTGGTTACAGGCGGAGTATCTGCCGCGCACGAAAATGGACGGCGGGCTGCGCAACTCGATCACGACCGGCGTCGGCTACATCGGCGTGCTCGCAGCCGGCGCCTTCGCCGTCTCCTATCTCGGACTGAGCTTCGACAAGCTGACCATCGTTGCCGGCGCGCTCTCGGTCGGCATCGGTTTCGGGCTCCAGTCGATCGTCAGCAACTTCGTCTCGGGGCTGATACTGCTGGCCGAGCGGCCGGTGAAGGTCGGCGACTGGATCGTTGTCGGCGACGAGCAGGGCTACGTGAAGCGCATCAACGTCCGCGCCACCCAGATCGAGACCTTCGACCGCGCGACGCTCATCGTCCCCAACTCGACCCTGATCACCGGCACGGTCAAGAACTGGGTCCACAGCGACCGCGTGGGCCGCGTCATCGTTCCGATTCCCGTGCCCAGGGATGCGGATTCCGACGTCGTCGCGACGGTGATGCGGGCCGCGGCGCAGGAAAACCCGGACGTTCTGGAGGATCCAGCGCCGCGGGTGCTGTTCAAGCGCATCACCGAAACGGCGCTGACGTTCGACCTGATCTGCTTCGTCGGGGAGGTCGACATGGCCGCCCGCGTGTCGAGCGAGCTCACCTTCGCCATCGTCCGGCGCTTGCGCGAGACGGGCGTCATCAAGCCCGCGGGGCCGACCAAGCTGGAGGTCGACGGCATGTTCACTCTGAAGGACGAGGTCGCCCGCCTGCGCGCGGCCCTCGACGCGCAGTTGGCGGATCGTGTTGCGCAGGAGGATCCGGACTTCCTGCCTGCCGGCCGGAGGCCCCGGCCGTGACGGGGCCCGCGCCGTCGCGCCGGCTTGCGGTCACGGGCGCGCTCGCGCTGGTCCTCGCGGCCTGCGCCGGGGAACGGGCGCCCTCCGGCGACGGGCCGAGCTTCTACCGACGCATCGACGAGGGGGCGGCGCTGGACGAGGAGGCGGCCCTTTCGCTCGTCAACGCGCACCGGGCGCGCAACGGCGCGCCACCCCTGTCGCTCGATCCCGCGTTGACCGCGCAGGCGCGTCTGCGTGCTGCCAGTGTCGCCCAGACGGACACGTCCACCTGGGGCGAGGTTCCGAAAGTCGCTCCCGTTGCCGCGCGGCAAGGCGGGGTGCGGCGCGAGCGCGTGTCGGCCGGCTATCGGACGCTGGCGGAAGCCTTCTCCGGCTGGAGGGATTCACCGCCCCACAACGCCGTGCTGCTGGAGCGCAGCGGGACGCGGCTCGGCATCGCGGCCGTCGACCGCCCCGGCACCAAGTACCGCGTGTACTGGGCGATCATCGTCGAATAGCGGATCAGAACCGCTTTCCGATGGGCAACGGCGGAGCCTCCCGCAGCAGCGTGATCGTCACGCGCCGGTTCGCGGGAAGGTAGGGGTTGTCGGGGAACATGGGCTCCGTGTCCGCCTTGCCCGAGATAGAGGAGAAGCGGTTGTCGGAGATGCCCGAGCTCGCGAGGATGTCGCGCACCGCGCCCGCCCGCGCGGCGGAGAGATCCCAGGCCGTCCAGCCCGGCCGCGTGCCCGGCTTCTGCGCCGAGGTATGGCCGGAGACGGCGATGCGGTTGGGCAGGCGGCGCAGCGTCGGCGCGATCTTTTCGAGGATCCGGCGCGTGCGCTCATAGGGCTCGCGGGCGCCATCGGGGAACATCGCGCGGCCATCCTGGTCGACGAGGGAGATGTTCAGGCCGTCCTTCGTCTCCTCGACGATGATGGTCTTGGACTGCTCGGTGATCTCGGGCATGTCCTGCAGCGCCTGCCGCAACGAGACGGCTGCCAGCGCGAAGGCCCGGTCGAAGGCGGTCACCGGCAGGCCCTCGTCGGGCCGGTCGAAGCTGCTCGGCGCCGTGAAGTCGGAGCCCTGCTCGGGCGGGGCCTGATCGATGTTCTTCAGGTTGGGCCGCACCGGTATGCCGTCGGCCTCGACGATGCCCGACAGGCGGGACTCGCGCTGCGTGCCGAAGGCGTCGCGCATCGACCCCGCAACGATCTGCAGCTTCTTCTGGTCCTGCGTCGACATGGCGGTGAGCATCACGAAGAAGCTCATCAGCAGCGCCATCAGGTCGGCGAAGGTGACGAACCATCCGCCGTGACCGCCGCCGTGTCCGCCTTTCTTGCGGGCCATGTCGCGTCCCGATCCAGGTCAGGCCGCGTCGGCGAGTTCGTGGCGGTGGTGGTCGGGCAGGTAGGCGAGCAGCATTTCGCGGACGACGGTCGGGCTCTTGGCATCGCGGATCTGAAGAATGCCGTCGATGATGAGCGTGCGGGAGATGTCCTCCTCCTCGACCTTCAGCTTCAGCTTGTCGGCGATCGGCAGGGCGACGAGGTTGCCGACCAGCGCTCCGTAGAGCGTCGCCAGCAGCGAGATCGCCATGAAGGGACCCAGCTTCGAGGGGTCTTCCATGTTGGCGAACATCTGCACCATGCCGATCAGCGTGCCGATCATGCCCCACGCCGGCGCGGCGTCCCCCATGGCCTGGAAGATCTTCGCGCCCTCCTCGAGCCGCATCAGGAAGTTGTCGCGGTCGCGCTCCATCGTGTCGCGGATGAACTCGCGGTCGTAACCGTCGGCGATGAAGCGGATGCCCTGGGCGAGAAAGGCGTCGTCGACCTGCACGTTTTCCAGCGCCATCGGCCCGCTGCGCCGGACGGTCTCGGCGACCTTGGTGATCTCGTCGATCAGTTCGCGCGGGTGAATGCTGCGCATCGTGAACGCGAAGCGGAACCCCATCGGCAGGCCGTGAAGGAAGGCGCTGAACGGAAAGCGGATGATGGTCGCCGCGGCCGTGCCGCCGAAGATGACGATGACCGCGTGGATGTCGTAGAACAGCGATAGGCTGCCGCCCATGAGAATGAGCACGACCACCACGATGATCCCGAAAATGAAACCGACGATGGTCGCGAAATCCATTCTAGAATCCTGGGGACCGATTATGCCCCGCCGCTTCTGCGGCTTGACGCCTGTCGGAACCGTAGGGATTCGGGCTGAAAGAACGGTTAAGTCGGGGCTTCCGGCCACGAAGACCGCGGTTTTCGCCGATAAGGCGAGGTTTTGTTCATGAGCCTTTTCCGGTTGTATCTCCGCGTTCTGAAGCAGCTCGGTCCGGAGGTCCGCCTGGGGGCCCTTCTGGCCTTCGCCAACGTGCTTCTCGCAATCGCCCAGTTCGCAGAGCCGGTGCTGTTCGGCCGCATCGTCGATCTGCTGTCGAAGGCGCAGGCCACCGGTGTCGCCCCGCAATGGAGCGATCTCGTCCCGCTCGCCGGCGCCTGGGTCGGCTTCGGGCTGTTCACCATCAGCGGCGGCGTCCTCGTCGCGCTGCATGCCGACCGGCTGTCGCATCGCCGGCGGCTGGCGATCATGGCCTCGTTCTTCGAACACGTGCTGACGCTGCCGCTGTCGTTCCACGCCTCGACCCATTCCGGGCGCGTCCTCAAGGTGATGCTGGACGGCGCGTCCGGCATGCAGGGGCTGATGCTTTCCTTCTTCCGGGAGCACTTCGCGTCGTTCATCGCGCTCGTGATCCTGCTGCCGCTCAGCCTGTTCATCAACTGGCAGCTCGGCCTGCTGCTGATTACGCTGCTCGCCATCTTCACGATCCTCACCGCGCTCGTGCTGCGACGCACCGAGACCCTGCAGGGCTCCGTCGAGCGCTACCACTCCTCGCTTGCGGAACATGCGTCGGACGCGCTGGGCAACGTTCCCGTCATCCAGAGCTTCACCCGCGTGGAACTCGAGGCCCGCGCGCTGCGCAACGTCGCAGACAAGCTGCTCGCGGCGCAGATTCCAGTGCTCTCGTGGTGGGCCCTGGCGGCCGTAGCGACGCGGGCCTCCGCGACGCTGACGATCCTGGGCATCTTCCTGCTCGGCACATGGCTGAACCTCAACGGCAAGGCCACCGTCGGCGAGATCGTCGCCTTCATGAGCCTCGCCACCATGCTGATCGGGCGCATGGAACAGGCCGTCGGCTTCATGAACGCCGTGCTGCTGCAGGCGCCCAAGCTGCGGGAGTTCTTCGATGTCGTCGACACGATCCCCGCCGTCCGGGACGTTCCTGGCGCGCCGGATCTCGGCCGGGCGAAAGGCCTCATCCAGTTCGAGGACGTCAGCTTCTCCTACGACGGCAAGCGCGCTGCCGTGGCCGACGTCACCTTCACCGTCAATCCGGGCGAGACGGTCGCGCTGGTCGGCGCGACGGGCTCCGGCAAATCGACCACGCTCGGCCTTTTGCACCGGGCCTTCGATCCGCAGTCGGGCCGCATTTTGGTGGACGGTCGCGACATCCGCGAGGTGTCGCTGGCCTCGCTGCGCCGCAACATCGGCGTCGTCTTCCAGGAGCCGATGCTGTTTGCCCGCGAGATCGAGGAGAATCTCCGCGTCGGCCGTCCGGAGGCGACCGCCGAGGAGATGAAGAGCGCGCTCGAGCGCGCGCAAGCGGCCGAGTTCATCGCCCGGATGCCGGCCGGCCTCGATACCGTCGTGGGCGAGCGGGGCCGGTCGCTGTCGGGCGGCGAGCGCCAGCGCATCTCCATCGCCCGCGCCCTGCTGAAGGATCCGCCGATCCTGATCCTCGACGAGGCGACATCCGCCCTCGACGCCGGCACGGAGGCGAAGCTCCAGCAGGCGCTGACCGAGGTGATGGCCGGCCGCACGACGCTCGTCATCGCCCACCGCCTCGCGACGATCCGCAACGCCGACAGGATCTTCGTCTTCCACGAGGGCCGCATCGTCGAGGCGGGCAGCTTCGACGACCTCGTCGCGAAAGGCGGGCGCTTCGCCTCGCTCGCCAAGGCGCAGTTCATGGACCAGACCACCGCGAGGCCCGTTTCGGCGGGAATCGTGACCGGCTGAAGCGGCGGCCGTTATCCGGCCGCCGGCGCGCGGTTCAGCGGCACGATCTTCAGCGCGGTGATGCGGTTGCGCGACTTGCGGAGCACCTGGAACCGGTAGCCGTGGAAGGTGAACACCTGCCCGGCGTCGGGGATGGTCTGCGCCTCGTGGATGACCAGTCCCGCGATCGTCGTGGCGACCTCGTCGGGCAGCACCCAGTCCATGGCCCTGTTCAGGTCGCGGACGGGAACGGACCCGTCCACGTTGACCGACCCGTCCGGCAGCGGGCGGACGCCCTGCACCGATAGGTCGTGCTCGTCCTTGATGTCGCCGACGATCTCCTCGAGGATGTCCTCGAGCGTCACGAGGCCCATGACCTCGCCGTATTCGTCAACCGCCATCGCGAAGTGCGTCTTGCGGCTGAGGAAGGCCTTGAGCTGGTCGGCCAGCGACGTCGTGTTGGGCACGAACCACGGATCGAGGGCGATGGCCCGGACGTCGAGCTGGTCGGCGTCGCCCTTCACGGCGTCGAGCGCGCGCAGCAGGTCCTTGGCATGCAGCACGCCGACGATGTTCTCGGGCGTGCCCGACCACAGCGGCAGGCGCGTGTAGGGCGAGGAAAGGACCTCCCTCACGATGTCCGTCGAGGGCTGGTCGGCCGAGATCGTGCGCATCTTGGTGCGGTGGATCATCACGTCGGCGACCTCGAGATCTTCGAGGTCGAGCAGGCCGCCGAACATTTTGCGCGCATCGGTTTGCACCCCGCCCTCCCTGTGCAGGAGGTCGACAGTGCCGCGCAGCTCGTCGCTCGCCGACAGCACCGCCTGGTTGGCGTTGATGTCGACCCCGAACAGGCGCAGCCCGTGACGCACGAAGGCCTCGATGGCCAGCGTCAGCGGCCCGAACAGGGCGACGACGAACGAAAGGGGCCGGGCGACGAACAGCGCCGTCTGGTCCGGCTTGTTGATGGCCACCGTCTTGGGCAGCACCTCCGAGAACACGATCACCAGGATCGACATGCCGATCGTGGCGTAGATGACGCCTTCGGTCCCGAAAAGGCTCACCAGCACGCTCGTGGTGAAGGCCGAAGCGCCGATGTTCACGACGTTGTTGCCGATCAGCACGGCGCCGATGAGCCGCTCGCGCGATAGAAGAAGCCGGTTGACGATGGCGGCGCGCCGGTCGCCGGCACCCTCGAGGGAATGCATGCGCGCGCGGGACGCTGCCGTCATGCCCGTCTCGGCCCCGGAGAAGAAGGCCGAGAGCGCAAGGCAGAAGACGACGATCAGAAAAGCGATCCAGGGATCGGATGTATCGAAGCTGTCCATGCCCTCTAATCAGGGCAGGGCGAGCTCCGCGTCAAGGAACGCGCGCACATCCTGCCCGTCGATCCCGGGGGCGACGAAGCTTCGGCCGATGCCGCGCGCCAGGATGAAAGTCAGCGCGCCCCGCTTCACCTTCTTGTCCTGCGCCATGGCAGCAAGGATTGCATCGCCGCCGGCGTCCCAGCCCGGAATGTCCCGGATCCGGGTCGGCAGGCCGACCGTGCGCAGATGCCCCTCGACGCGACCTGCGTCCTGGCCGTCGGCAAGGCCGAGCCGCGCCGAGAACCGGAATGCGCAGGCCAGACCGATCGCCACCGCCTCGCCGTGGACGAGCCGGCTCCCGTCATAGGCGGTGATCCGCTCGAAGGCGTGGGCGAAGGTGTGGCCGAGGTTGAGCAGCGCGCGGTCGCCGTCCTCGCGCTCGTCGCGCACGACCACCGCGGCCTTGGCCGCACAGCTCGTCCGGATGGCATGCACCCTGTCCGGCCCGCCGGCGAAGACGCCGCGATGATGTGCTTCGAGCCAGGCGAAGAAGGCGGGATCGTCGATGAGGCCGTACTTCACGACCTCCGCGTAGCCTGCCTTGAATTCGCGCGGCGACAGTGTGTCGAGGACGTCGACGTCGGCCAGCACGAGGCCGGGCTGGTGAAAGGCGCCGACGAGGTTCTTCCCATGGGCCGAGTTGATGCCTGTCTTGCCGCCGACGGAGGAATCGACCTGCGCGAGCAATGTCGCGGGGATCTGCACGAACAGCATTCCGCGCCGCACGACGGCCGCCGCGAAGCCGGCGAGATCGCCGACGACGCCGCCGCCGAGCGCGACCACGAGGTCGCCGCGCTCGAGCCGCGCGGCGAGGATCCCGTCGCAGACCTCGCGCAGCCGGTCATAGCTCTTGGACGCTTCGCCCGCGGGCACGACGATCGTCTCGTGGCGCAGGCCGGCGGCATCCAGGCTGGCCCGCAATGCCGGCCCGTGGATGGCGTCGACGCCCGTGTCGGTTACCACGCCGCAGGCCGCCCCCGGCGCCAGCGCGGCGATCCGCTCGCCCGCCGAGGCGAGAAGGCCGCCGCCGATCAGGATGTCGTAGGCGCGGCCCGGCAGCGGGACGTGCACGGTCTCGAACGGGGCGAGGGTCATGGCGTGGGGTCGTCCTTGGCGGGCAGCCGCAGGTCGAGCGCGTCGACGATGTCCTGCACCACGGTCTCGTGCGGTACGTCTCGGGAGTGGACCGTCACGTCGGCGAGGGCATAGACGGGGTAGCGGTCCTCGATGAGCTTGCGCAGCGTCCCCTCGGGGTCCGCGGTCTTCAGCAGCGGGCGGTTCGAGCGCTTGCGCACCCGGCGCATCAGCACGTCGAACTCGGCCCTGAGCCAGATCGATATGCCGTTCTCGGCGATCCGGTCGCGCGTCTCCGCGCTCATGAAGGCGCCGCCGCCGGTGGCGATCACCGACGGCCCCGACGTCAGCAGCCGGGCGATGACCCGGCGCTCGCCGTCGCGGAACTCCGCCTCTCCGCGCGCGGCGAAGATCTCGGGGATCGTCATGCCGGCCGCCCGCTCGATCTCGGTGTCCGCGTCGAGGAAGGGCAGGCCCAGCCGGTTGGCGAGCCGGCGTCCGACGGAACTCTTGCCCGCGCCCATCATGCCGACCAGCACGATCGAGCGGCGCTCGAGCCGGTCGCGAATCGTCGCGCCAGCCTCCGGCTGCGCCGTCTGTTCCTCTGCAAGATCCACTGCAGGCGTCCCGTGTCGTCCCGTCATCCGGGGCACCCTCTATCACGGGACCGTGGCTTGGGCATCCGTCTTGCTCTGGCGCGGCCATACTCCCGGACGGACTCTTGCCAAGGGTCGACGGGCATGGTCGAAAGAGTCTCCTGACGGAAATGCGGTCGTGCCAGTCATCATCCGATTCCTGCTCGTGGTCGGCATCATCGCCGGGTGCGCCTACGGTGGCATGCTTGCGCTTGCGACGTTCTATGAGCCGGAGCAGCGCGAGATCACTGTGACGATTCCGGCCTCCAGGCTGGGCAAATGACCCGCCGGCCGGCGCGCGCGCCCGGCGAGGCGGCGATTTCGGCCTTCCTGGCGATGATGTCGGCCGAGCGCGGCGCGGCGAAGAACACGCTCGACGCCTATCGACGCGATCTCGACCACTACGCCGAGGCGCTGCAGGGCGTCGGAACGGACCCGGTCGCCGTCGACACCGAGGGCGTGCGCGTCTACCTCGCCGGCCTCGAGGCGGAGGGGCTGAAGGCGTCGACCTCCGCGCGCAAGCTCTCGGCGATTCGCCAGCTCCACCGCTTCCTCTACGGCGAGCAGATCCGGCCGGACGATCCCTGCGTCGCCCTCACCGGGCCCCGGCGGGGCCGGCCGCTGCCCAAGGTTCTGTCCATCGGCGAGGTCGACCGCCTGCTCGAAACGGCGGCGGAGGGCATCGACGATCCGGCCCGCCCCATGCCGCAGCGTCTCGCGGCGGCGCGCCTGTCCGCCCTGCTGGAGGGGCTCTACGCCTCGGGGCTGCGCGTCTCGGAACTCGTGTCGCTGCCGCTCTCGGCCGCCCGCGTCGCCGAAGGGCTCATCGCGGTGCGCGGCAAAGGCGGCAAGGAGAGGCTCGTGCCCCTGAACGAGCGGGCGCGCGGCGCCATGCGGCGCTGGATCGAGCTGCGCCACGAGGCCGGCCGACCGCTTCGCGGCCCCTGGCTCTTCCCCGCCGACAGCGCCACCGGGCACCTGCCGCGCCAGGTCTTCGCGCGCGACCTCAAGGCCGCCGCCGCCGCCGCCGGGCTGCGGACCGACCTCGTCAGCCCGCACGTGCTGCGCCATGCCTTCGCGAGCCACCTCCTCCACAACGGCGCCGACCTGCGCGTCGTCCAGCAGCTGCTCGGCCACGCCGACATCGCAACGACGCAGATCTACACCCACGTCATCGACGAGCGGCTCAAGGGCATGGTGCGCGACCTGCACCCGCTGGCGGACGGCGACTGACGGCCCGTTGCCTCAGCGCCGCGAGAGCACGAACACCGCCTGCTCGCCGAACAGGTTCCACACCCACCAGGGCAGGTTGAACTTCATCTGCCCGCCGCCGGCGTTCAGCGCCACGCCGCGCTCGATGCGGGCATCGATGATGCCGACGAGGTCGACGAAGTCGCGGATCGTGCAGAAGTGGATGTTCGGCGTCTCGTACCAGGACACCGGGAGGTTCTCCGTCACCGGCATGCGGCCGCCGAAGACGAGCCGCGTGCGCACCGCCCAGTGGCCGAAGTTCGGAAACGAGACGATGGCGCGCCGGCCGATGCGCAGCATGTTCTCCAGCACCACCTTGGGCCGGTGCGTGGCCTGCAGCGTCTGCGACAGGATGACGTAGTCGAAGCTGTCGTTCGGGTAGGCCGTCAGGTCGGTGTCCGCGTCGCCCTGGATGACGGAGAGCCCGCGGGCGACGCAGGCGTTCACCCCGGCCTGGGAGAGCTCGATGCCGCGCGCGTCGACGCCGCGGCCGTCCTGCAGCATGCGCAGCAGCGTGCCGTCGCCGCAGCCCACGTCGAGCACGCGCGAGCCGGGCTCAACCATGCCCGCGACGAGGAGCAGGTCGATGCGGGTGGCCGACGCCCCGGTCGGAAACTGCGCGTCGCCCATCCTCAGGCCTCCGGCCCTGTCTTGAGCCCACGCGCCCGCGCCGCCGCGTTGATGAATCCGCGCGTCGTCGCGAAGAGCTCCGGCAGGTCGAGCAGGAAGGCGTCGTGCCCCTTGTCGGTGTCGACCTCGACGAAGGACACCGACGCGCCGGCCGCGTTCAGCGCGTGGACGATCGCGCGCGTGTCGGTGGTGGGGAACAGCCAGTCGGAGGTGAAGGACACGGTGCAGAAGCGCGTCTTCGTGCCCTTGAACGCCTGCGCCAGCACCCCGCCATAGTCCGCGGCCAGGTCGAAATAGTCCATCGCGCGGGT
>JAIYAB010000338.1 GCA_027489275.1 Hyphomicrobiales bacterium | reverse complement strand
TGGCTGCCCCTCACCCACTCCTTCAGCACGAACGGACCGGTGCCGATCAGCAGCGGCGGGCCGGGCGGCGTCGCAATGTCGACGCCCTCGTAGAGATGCTTCGGCACGATGGGCGATTCGGACGGGCCGAGCGCCACCATCAGAAAAGGAGCAGGCTTGGAGAGCACGAGTTCGAGCGTGCTGGCGTCCGGCGTGTTGGCCTCCGTCACGTTCGAGAACGTGCTTCGGCCGCGCGGGTGGCCCTGCTTCAGACGCAGGATGGAGAAGGCGGCATCGGCGGAGGTGAAAGGCTTGCCATCGTGCCAGGTCACGCCTTCGCGCAGCTTGAAGGTATACTTCAGGCCGTCGGGCGACATCGTCCACGAGGTGGCCAGCTGCGGCTTCGGATTCAGGTCGAAATCGTAAGTGACGAGGCCGTCGAAAATCTTGCCGGACGTCAACGGGGTTGACGTGTTGTTGATCGACGACAGCGTCGGCGGTTCGTACTTCATGACGAAGCGGAGTGTACCGCCGTGGCGGGGCGCGTCGGCCTGGGCCAGGGCCGGGGCGGACGTCGCGGCGACGCCGAGGGCGGCGGCCGTCAGGATCAGGAGAGAGCGTCTGCGCATGGTCGTTCCGTCTCTATCGGTGCGATGGGAGATCGGCGGAATAACACCACGCGGCACGTCCGCGGGCAATCACCATCTGAAAACGGGCAAGAGAACTATTTTACGATTACGTCTGTAAATTACGATACTCCGAACGGGATGTCACACGGAAAATTCTCTCGTGACCGTCGGGACTTGCGAAGCCGACAGCGTCCACGAGGAGGTCGCCTTCCGACGCCGCCAGCGACAGGAGAGGCGCCTGCGGCGCGGCGTCCTCGACGGGGGGCAGGGTCAGGACCGAGACGTCGCCGGTGGCGACGATACTGCTCATCCGGGTCAGGCCGTTGGGGTGGCGGACGAGGCTCGGGTGGAACACGACGTCCGGATTCAGGTGCTCGACGACTGCGGAGAGAACCCCTGGAACAATGTCGGAAGGCAGTGGAAACCACCGGAACCCGGCAGTCAGTGCGCGCGACCCGACCATGACCACGCGCGATGCGGACATGACCGGCGCGACCGCCGGCCAGCGCTCGGCCACGCGCGCCCGCGCGCCCTCCGCGTTCCGCGCTGCAAGGACGAGGATGCGCACCCCTTCCCCCCGGGCCAGATAGGGTTCGAGATGGTTGTTCTCGCCCGGGTGCGGTGAAGACAACTCCAGGTATGCGTTCTCGAAGACCACGTGCGAGCTCGACTGGCCGAGGGGCACGCGGCGGCCCGCGGCGTCCGATCCCATGAGGGGCACGGGGTCTGACACGAGGAAACCGCGAGCGCGCCATGCGGCGACCTCGGCGGCGAGATCCCGCACCACGATGCCGAGGTGGTCGACCCGCAGCGTCGTGTCGTGCGCCGGCGGCAGGGGTCCGTCGCAGTCCGCGATCATGGCCTAGTACATCTTCGTGCGGGCATAGGGCTTGGCCAGCGCCCGCAGATCGTCGGGCAGGCTCGGGCGGAAGGGCGGATCCCAGGAGAACGGCTTCTTCTCGACGTCGAAGATGTTGTCGAGGGGACCGCCGATGGTGCGCACGAGCAGGAGGTAGCCGGTGTCGGTCCCGGCCGGGCCGTGCTTCACGCCCTCTCGCCACCACACATAGCCTCCGGGCCCCATGCGGCCGCAGTCTCCCCAGATGTACTCGCCGTGCAGGACGTAGAGTTCCTCGACGATCGAGTGCGTCCATTGCGGCTTTGCCATGCCGGGCGGCACCCGGTGCGGGGGCGACATGTAGAGGAACGTCGTTTCCAGCGTGTAGGGATCCGTCCGCAGCGGCTTGATGGCGACGCCCTTCGAGAGTTGCGGGTCGACGAGACCGGGGTCCCAGTCCATCGCCAGCGGATCGACGTGCAGGACGAGAAGCGCAGGGTCGTGCGGCGCCGACGCCTCCCCCCGCACGGGATCGGGCCGGCCGTGCAGCATGGACAGGACGACAGCGCCTTCCGGCGCGGCCTGCCTGCGCCGGGTGTAGCGCGCCGGCAGCGCCGCGTAGGACTGCGGGCCATAGGCGACGCCGTTGATCTCCAGCGTGCCATCGAGGACGAGGATTTCCTCGAGCGCGTCGAGATGCTCGACGCCCTCGGTGCGCCAGCCCGCCGGATAGCGGATGAGGACGGTCGCCGCCGATCCGTCGTCCTCGACCGAGAGGGTGCGCGTCTCGACCTCCGGCCGCGCGCCGGTCCAGAAACCGGAGCGCCAAGGGACGTCCTGCGCCTGGATGAAGAGGATGTGGGGTCGTGCCATGGCGTTGCGTCCGCGATGCCGGTATCGATGGCAGGACTGTGGGCCATGGCCGCGGCGCTGTCACGCCCGGGCCGCTCGCCGGGAGGGCGATCCGTGAAGCAGGACCCGATCGATCGCGCGCGGGCGCAGCGGCTGATGGCAGCCGCACAGCTCGATGCGCTGGTGGTGTTCCAGCCCGAGCACGTTGCCTACGCGACAGGCACGAACCCGGGCGTCGCCGCGCTGTTCCGCCGCGCCGGCGCAGCGTCGGCGCTGGTGCCGGCGGACCCGGCGCAGCGCATCGCCGCCGTCATGCCGGACCTGATGGCAGGGGCCGTGCGGCGCACGGACGCGCCAGTCGACGTCGCGTTTCATCCGATCTGGGTGGACACGGCCGTCGCCGGCCCGCATGGCCCGGATGATCCGCTGTCGGCCGTACTGGCCGCAGGTGACCATTCCGCCCGGCCATCTACCTTCGATCCGGACGCGGCCTTCGCGCTGCTGGCGGAGCAGGCGCGCCGGCTCGGCCTGGCGCAGGGCCGGCTGGGCGTCGACCTCGGCTTCGTCCCGGCGGCCGACTTCGAGCGGCTGAAGGCCGCGCTTCCCGGCGCGACGCTGCTCGACGGCACGGACGCGCTGCGGCGGCTCCGCATGGTCGAGACGGCGGCCGAGATCGCCCGGCTGCGGGAGGCGGCGATGCTGGGCGAGGCGGGCCACGCCCGGGCGCTCGCGGCCGTGCGGCCCAGCGTGGAGCGGGCGGAGCTGAGCCTCGCCTATGCCGACGGCGTGCGGGGGGCGGCGGCAGCCCGCGGCGTGACGGTGGGCGGACACTGGGACTACATCTCGATCGGACCGGACCCCTGGGGGCCGGGCCGGCCGGCCCAGACGGGCGACGTCCTCAAGTTCGACGTCGGCGTCGTGATCGGCGGCTACTCCTCGGACTTCGCGCGGACGGTCTGCCTCGGCGCGCCGTCGCGGGCTGGACGCGAGTTGCACGCCGCGCTGCTGGCGGGGCTCGAGGCGGGGCTTGCGGCTCTGAAGCCTGGCGTCGGGCTGGCCGCAATCCATGCGCTGATCCTCGAGACGGTGCGCAAGGCCGGCGTCCCGTCCTATGCGCGCGGTCATTTCGGCCACGGGCTCGGCAACGACCCGTTCAGCGAGCAGTGGCCCTTCATCGCGGGGGACTGCGACGTCGTGGCGGAGCCCGGCATGGTTCTCGCCGTCGAGGCGCCGCACTACGTGGAGGGGCTGGGCGGCTTCATCATCGAGGACCAGGTGCTCGTCACCGAACGGGGCCTCGACATCATGACGACGACCCCGCGGGACCTGCTGCGCCTGTGAGGGCGATCTCCTCGGCGTGATGGCAGGCGACGGCGTGGCCCTCCGCCAGCATGCGCGGCAGCGGCTCCTCGCGGCGGCAGCGCTCGGTGGCGAACGGGCAGCGTGGGTTGAAGCGGCAGCCGGCGGGCACGTCCTGCGGGCTCGGCAGGTCGCCCGACAGGGGCGCAGCGTGTCGGCGGCGCGCCGGATCCGGCACGGCCTCGATCAGGGCGCGGGTGTAGGGATGCAGCGGGCGACGCCACAGCGTCTCGACGGGCGCGCTCTCGACGATGCGGCCGAGATACATGACCAGGACGCGGTCGGCGAAGAAGCGCACGACGGAGAGGTCATGCGAGATAAACAGGTAGGACAGGCCGAACTCGCCCTTCAGACGCACCATCAGGTTGAGGATCTGCGCCTGGATGGAGAGATCGAGCGCGGAGACCGGCTCGTCGCAGATGACCAGTTCGGGCTGCAGGATGAGGGCGCGGGCGATGCCGATGCGCTGGCGCTGGCCGCCGGAGAACTCGTGCGGGTAACGCCCCGCCGCATCCGCCGGCAGGCCGACCGCCTCGATCATGCGCGTGACCCGCGCGCGGCGTCCGGCCTTGTCGCCGACGCCGTGCACGGTGAGCGGCGCGGCGAGGATGTCGCCGACCTGGTGGCGCGGGTTCAGCGAACCGAACGGGTCCTGGAAGATCATCTGCATCCGGCGGCGGAACGGGGCCAGCGCCCGCTCGGACAGGCCGGCCATCTCAGCGCCGTCGAACCGCACCGATCCGGAGGTCACCGGCGCCAGCCCGAGGATCGCCTTGCCGAGCGTGGACTTGCCGCAGCCCGATTCTCCGACGAGGCCGACGCTCTCGCCCTTTTCGACCGCAAAGGTCACCCCGTCTACCGCGCGCAGAAGGCCGGTGGCGGTGCGATAGTGGGTGTGGAGGTCCTCGACGCGCAGCAGGCTCATGGCGCCGGCTCCGCAACGTTGACGACCGGGCATGCGGCGACGCGATCCTCGCCGACCCGCACGAGCGGCGGGCGCGCGAGCCGGCAGGATGCGATTGCGTGCGGGCACCGCGGCGCGAAGGAGCAGCCGGCCTCATCCACCGCGCTGGCGATGTTGCCCGGAATCTCGGGGAGCGGCCCGGAGCGGTAGCTGCGGCCGCCGCCGACGCGTGGCGAGGCGGCGAGCAGGCCGGCGGTGTAGGGGTGGCGCGGGTCGGCGAAGACCGGGCCGGGCGGGGCCTCCTCCACCTTGGTCCCGGCATACATGACCACGACGCGGTCGGCCCACTGGCCGACGACGCCGAGGTCATGGGTGACGAGGATCAGGCCCATCGACAGGTCGCGGCGCAGTCCGTCCAGCAGGTCGAGCACCTGCGCCTGGATGGTCACGTCGAGCGCCGTCGTCGGCTCGTCCGCGATGAGCAGACGCGGCCCGCAGGCCACCGCCATGGCGATCATCACGCGCTGCCGCATGCCCCCGGAGAGGCGATGGGGATAGTCGTCGACGCGGCGGGCCGGATCGGGCACCCGGACGCGGTCGAGCAATTCGATGGCGCGGCGGCGGGCGGCGGAGCGGGACAGCCCCTCGTGCAGCGTCACCACCTCGGCGATCTGCGCGCCGATGGTGAGGACGGGGTTGAGCGAGGTCATCGGCTCCTGGAAGATCATCGCGATCTCCCGGCCCCGCAGGCGGCGCAGCTCCGGCTCGTCGATGACCGCGAGATCGCGGCCCATGAAGGCCATGGCGCCGCCGGCGATCCGCGCGCTGCGCGGCAGGAGGCGCATCAGCGCTAGCCCGGTCAGCGACTTGCCGGAGCCCGACTCGCCGACGATGGCCACGGTCTCGGCCTCGCGCACAGAGAAGGACAGGTCGCGCACGCGCACCGTGTCGCCAAAGGCGATGGTGAGGTCGCGGACGTCGAGCAGGGGCGAGGAGGCGTCCACCGGTCCCGCCTTCATCGCGCGCCCGACACGCGCGGGTTCAGCGCGTCGTTCAGCGCATCGCCGAGCAGGTTCAGCGCGAGCACGGTGAGCACGATGGCGACGCCGGGGACGGCGCTGAGGAACCAGGCGGTGCGCAGAAGCTCGCGGCCCGCGCCGATCATGCTGCCCCAGCTCACCACGTTGGGATCGCTGAGGCCGAGGAAGGACAGGGCCGATTCCATGAGGATCGCAGTGGCGACGAGCACCGAGGACGTCACGATCAGCGGCGGCAGCGCGTTGGGGAGGATTTCCCGGACGATGATGCGGGCGTGTCCGTAGCCCAGGCCCCGCGCCGCCACGACGAAATCCTTGCTGCGCAGGGCGCGGAACTCCGCGCGCATGAGCCGCGCCGTCGTCGGCCAGGTGACGGCGGCGATGGCGAAGATGACGGTCGACACGGAGGGCTGGGCGATGGCGACCAGAACCACCAGCAGAACGAAGTTCGGCGGCGTCTGGAAGATCTCGATGACCTTCACGAGCACGTCGTCGACCCGCCCGCCAAAATAGCCCGCCAGCGATCCCACGACGAGGCCGAGCGTGACGCCCAGCGCCATGGCCGAGAACCCGACCAGCAGCGAGATGCGCGCGCCCCAGACCACGCCGGCGGCAACGTCGCGGCCGAGGCTGTCGGTGCCGAGCGGATAGGCGGGGTTCTGGCCCGGCCACAGGAACGGCCGGGCCACCATGGACAGCGGGTCCTCCGGGTAGAGCGTCGGCGCGGCGAGCGCCATCGCGAACAGGACCAGCAGGAAGCCGAGCGAGATCACGCCCGCCGGATTGCGCAGGAAGGCGCGGAGAGCGCGCGGGCGCATGGCGGCGACGGGCGAAGCGGGCGTGTCGAGCGCGAGCGACATCAGCGCACCTCGATGCGCGGATCGAGCCACGCCTGCAGCATGTCGACGATCATGTTGGCGAGGATGACCAGAACCGAGGACAGCAGCAGCACGCCAAGCAGCACGTTGTAGTCGCGCCGCAGCACCGCCTCGAAGGCGAGCCGGCCGAGGCCGGGCCAGCTGTAGACGGTCTCGACCACCACCGCGCCGCCCAGGATGCCGCCGATATGCATGCCGGCCAGCGTGGTGACGGGCAGCAGCGCGTTGCGCAGCACGTGGCGCGAGCCGACCGCGAAGGCCGAGAGGCCCTTGGCGCGGGCGGTGCGGACATAGTCCTGCTCGGCGACCTCCATCACGGCGGCGCGCGTCAGCCGCGCGTAGACGGCGACGTAGAACAGGGCGAGCGTCAGCGCCGGCAGGATCATGTGGCGCAGCCGGTCGACGAAGAGGTCGAAGCCGGTGCGTCCGGAGGCGATCGTCTCCGAGCCGCCGCTGGGCAGCCAGCCGAGCTTGATCGAGAACAGCACGATCAGCATCAGGCCGATCCAGAAACCCGGCACGGAATAGAGCAGCAGCGTGAGCACCGACAGCACCCGGTCGGGCCAGCGGCCGGCGTTGAGCGCCATCACGGTTCCGGCGAGCAGGCCGAGCGCGATCGCGATGGACAGCGAGAAGCCCATCAGCGTCAGCGTGCGCGGCAGGCGCTGGAGGATCAGGTCCGTGACCGGCATGTTGTAGCGGGGCGAGAAGCCGAGGCTGCCCTGCGCCAGCCCACCGAGATAGGCCTGCAACTGGCCGAGCACGGGCAGGTCGAGGCCGAAGCGGGCGCGGAGCTGGCGCATCAGCTCCTCAGTCGCGGCCCCCGACTCACCCGCCATCACGTCCGCGGCGTCGCCGGGCGCGAGCTTCAGGAGGAAGAAGTTCAGCACGACGATGACGAGGACTGTCGGGATGGCGGCGAGGCCGTTGCGCCGGAGGCTCTTGAAGATGCGTTCAGCGGTCGTCATCAGGCACGGGCCGGGGTCCTCAGGGAAGCGGCACACGGTGCCCGCGGCAGGACGGTTTCGCAAGCCGATTGCGCGCAGACCGGCCAAGACGCGCGAATCCGGGGGCGATCGTCCTCCCGCCGGCTGCAAGGGTGGAAGTTCCACCCCTTTCGGGGCTAACCTTCCGCTCGCGCTTCGCCGGCCCCGCGACCGGCGGGCGTCGGCACGGCCGGCGGTCCGGCAAGAGCATCCAATCGGGAGGACCGCGATGGCCCACGATCTCATCCTCAGGGGCGCACGCGTCATCGACCCGTCGCAGAAGCACGACGGCGTGGTCGACGTGGCATTCACGAACGGCAGGGTGTCCGGCTTCGGCGCGGACCTGCGCGGGGCGGCGGAGATCCGCGACGTCGGCGGCTATATCGTCACGCCGGGCCTCATCGACATGCACACCCACGTCTACTGGGGCGGCACGTCGCTGGGGATCGACGCCGACGCGTTCTGCCGCAAGTCCGGCGTGACCACCTCGGTGGACACCGGTTCGGCGGGACCCGGCAACTGGCCCGGCTTCCGCAAGCACGTCATCGAGCGCAGCGAGGCCCGCATCCTCGCCTACCTGCACGTGTCGTTCGCCGGCATCTTCGGCTTCTCGTCGACGATCATGGTGGGCGAGAGCGAGAACATGCGCCTGCTGGCGCCAGCCGAATGCGCCGAGGTCGCCGACAGGAACCGCGACCTCATCGTCGGCATCAAGGTGCGGGTGGGCCGCAACTCGTCGGGCGACCAGGGGCTCGCGCCGCTCGACCTCGCGCTGGAGGTGGGGCAGGAAACCGGCATGCCGCTGATGGTGCACATCGACCATCCGCCGCCCTCCTACGAGGAAGTGCTGGCCCGGCTGCGGCCGGGCGACATCCTGACCCACGCCTTCCGGCCCTTCCCCAACACGCCGGCCACGGCGCAGGGGACGGTGAAGCCGGCGGTGCTGGCGGCGCGCAAGCGCGGCGTGCTGTTCGACATCGGGCACGGCAAGGGGTCGTTCGCGTTCAAGACCGCGCGCGCGATGCTGGCGAACGGCTTCGAGCCGGACACCATCTCGTCGGACATCCACCAGCTCTGCATCGACGGGCCCGCCTTCGACCAGGTGACGACGATGTCGAAGTTCCTGTGCCTCGGCATGAGCCTCTACGACGTCGTGAAGGCATCGACGCTGAACGCCGGAATGATGCTGCGGCGGCCGGAGTACGGGTCGCTGCGCGTCGGCTCCCTCGGCGACGCGACGATCCTGTCGGTCAAGGAGGGGCGGTTCGACTATGTCGACGTCGTCGGCGAGCACCTCGCCGGGGACCGCCGGATCGTCGCCGAGGGCGTGGTGCTGAAGGGGCGGTGGTGGCACCCGAAGCGGTCGTCCCGCTTCCCGAAGGCGACGGCCTGAGGCCGTCCGCCGTCAGACGATGCCGGCGGACACGACGCCGGTGACCGGCCGCTCCTGCGCCTTCCGCTCGCGGTAGCCGGCGGCCCGGTAGACGGCGACGGGGTCGATGGCGCCGCCGGCGCGGCTGCGGGCCATCGCCAGCATCGGGGAGACGTCGGTCGTGAAGGCCTGCTTGAGGAGGCGGTGTGCGCCGAGCGCGTCATTGTCGTCCTGCAGCGCGGCGAGCGCCGCGCGGTCGACGAGCAGGGCCTGCGCATGGGAGCGCTGCAGCTCGATGGCGCTGCCCATCAGGCTCTCCACCGGATCGGTCACGTTGTGCGACTGGTCGATCATGTAGGCGGGGTCGAAGCCGGGCGCCTTGCGGGCGGCGGCGTCGACCAGCTCGTTGAAGACGAGAAACAGGCGGAACGGATCGATGGAGCCCGAATCGAGGTCGTCGTCGCCATAGCGGGAATCGTTGAAGTGGAATCCGGCGAGCTTCCCGGCGCGCACCAGCCGCGCGACGATCATCTCGATGTTGGTGTTGGGCGCGTGGTGGCCGAGGTCGACGAGGCACTTCGCCTTGTCGCCGAGCAACTGCGCCGCCATCAGGCTCGTGCCCCAGTCGGCGACGACGGTGGAGTAGAAGCCCGGCTCATAGAGCTTGTGCTCGATGAAGACCTGCCAGTGCGCCGGCAGCGCCGCATAGATGCGGTGCATGCTCTCCAGGTAGCGGTCGAAGGCGGCGGTGAGGTTCGACTGCCCGGCAAAGTTCGAGCCGTCCGCGATCCACACCGTGAGCGCGCGCGAACCGAGCGCCACGCCGGCCTCGATGCAGGCGACGTTGTGGGCGACGGCGAGGTCGCGCACCGTGCGGTCGGAATGGCTGAGCGAGCCGAACTTGTAGGAGAGCGGCTGGCCGGGCTGGTCCTGGAAGGTGTTGGAGTTCACGGCGTCGAAGCCGAGGCCGAGGCTCGACGCCTCCTCGCGCAGGGCGGCCCAGTCGCTCACATGGTCCCACGGGAAGTGGGGCGAGACGGTCGGGGTGGCGCGCGTGAGCTGGTGGATTGTGGCGCAGTCCTGCAGCTTGTCGTGGATGCCGCGCGGCTCGCCTGGGCCGGGGAAGCGGGCGAAGCGCGTCCCGCCCGTGCCGACGCCCCAGGTCGGCACGGCGACCGCGAAGGCGCCGACCTTCGCCGTCAGCGCCTCGATGTCGAGGCCGCGTCGGGCGAGCTGGCGGCCCAGTGCGCCGTAGTCCTCGTCGAGCGCCGCGGCGAGGCGGCGGTTCTCGTCGGCCACGAAGCCGTCATCGATGCGGAAGGCGTACGCCATGGTGGTGTCCCCGGTGGTCTCTCGTTGCTCCCGGCGGCCCGGATCGCGCCGCGTCGTCAGCGGGTGAAGGACTGCACGTTCCCGGCGTCGACGTTGATGATGTTGCCGGTGGATTTGGCGCTCATGTCGGAGGCGAGGAAATACGCCGCTTCGGCGATGTCCTCGGGATAGACGCTGAGCTTGAGCAGGCTGCGCTGGCGGTAGACCTCGTCGAGGTCGTCCTCGCTGACCTTGTTGGAGGCGGCGCGCTGCTGCCGCCACTCGCCCTGCCAGATCTTCGAGCCGCGCAGGACCGCGTCCGGATTGACGACGTTGACGCGGATGCCCCTTGGCGCGCCTTCGAGCGCGAGGCAGCGCGCGAGGTGGATCTCGGCCGCCTTGGCAGTGCAATAGGCCGACGCGCCGGGCGAGGCGGCGAGCCCGTTCTTCGACGCGACGAATACCACGGAGCCGCCCGTGCCCTGCGCCAGCATGAGGCGGAAGCCCTCGCGCGCGACGAGGAAGTAGCCCGTGGCGAGCACGTCGATGTTCTTCTGCCAGAGGGCGAGGCTCGTGTCCTCGATGGGCGAGGCCGACGCGATGCCGGCGTTGGACACCAGGATGTCGAGACCGCCATAGGCGAGGACCCCCTCGTCGAACGCCCGGGCGACGGCCTCCTCGCGTGTGACGTCGACGAGGACGCCGCGCACGCTGTCCGTGCCGTAGCGGGCGGAGAAGCGCGCCACGGCGGCGTCGAGCGCGGCGGCGTCGATGTCCGCCAGCACGGCGCAGGCGCCCTCGGCGAGATAGCGGTCGGCGATGGCGCCGCCGATGCTCCCTGCCCCGCCGGTGACGAAGGCGACGCGCCCCGCGAGGCTCCGCGGCTTCGGCATGCGCTGCAGCTTGGCCTCCTCGAGCAGCCAGTACTCGATGTCGAAGGCTTCCTGTTCGGCGAGGCCGACATAGGTGTCGACCCCCGAGGCGCCGCGCATGACGTTGATCGCGTTGACGTAGAACTCGGACGCGATCCGCGCCGTCGCCTTGTCCTTGGCGAAGGAGAGCATGCCGACGCCGGGGATCAGGTAGATCACCGGGTTGGGATCGCGCATCGCCGGGCTGTCGGGACGCCTGCAGCGCTCGTGGTAGCCGGCATAATCGGCCGCGTAGGCGGCAAGCGCCCCATCGAGCCCGGCGACGACGGCGTCGAGCGATCCGGCGGCGGGATCGAAGTCGAGCACGAGCGGGCGGATCTTGGTGCGCAGGAAATGGTCCGGGCAGGAGGTGCCCAGCGCCGCCAGTTGGCGCAGGCGCGACGCGTTCACGAAGGCGAGCACCTCCGGCGTGTCGGTGAAGTGGCCGACCTTTCGCTCGTGCTTCGAGATCCGCCCCCGGATGAGCGGCATCAGGCGGCGCGCGACGGCCCGGCGCTCCGCCTCCGGCAGTGCCGAAACGGCCGCGCCGCCGAAGGCCGGCTTCGTGTTCACCCGGTCCAGCCAGTCCTGCGCCTTCTGGATGATGCGCAGGGTCGTCTCGTAGCAGGCCCGCGACGTCGGCCCCCAGGTGAAAAGGCCGTGACCGCCGAGCACGACTCCGACCAGATGGGGGTTGTCGCTTGCCATCCGACCGAGCTTCAGCCCGAGGTCGAAGCCCGGCCGCTGCCATGGCAGGAACCCGATCTCGCTGCCGTAGATCTCCCCGACCAGCCGCTCGGCATTCGCCGCGGCAGCGATGGCGATCACGGCGTCGGCATGGACATGATCGACGTGGCGATGCGGCACGAAACCGTGCAGGGGCGTGTCGATGGAGGCGGCGCGGGTGTTCAGGTCGAACGTGCAGTGGTTGAGGAGCCCGACCATCTCGTCCTCGTGAGCGAGACCGCGGTAGATCGTCTTCAGGTGCTCGAGCTTCTCGAGATAGAGCGTCGAGAAGCCGTCCAGTTTCATCGAGCCGATGTCGCCGCCCGAACCCTTGACCCACAGCACCGGCACGGGCCGGCGCGTGAGCGGGTCCGTCATCTCGACCTTCGCGGAGGTGTTGCCGCCGCCGAAATTGGTGATCCGCTTGTCGCTGCCGAGGAGGTTCGACCGGTAGAGCAGCTGCCCCGGCTCGTCGAGCATGGCGGCATGCGCCTCGTCCCACAGGTTCGGCAAGACGGAGGAGGCGTGTGCTGCGGTCATGACGGGGCCCGGTTGGCTGCGAAGGTCCGAGGTTCGGCACGGTATGATCACGTTTGCGCAGCGTCAATCAACATCAAGCAAATTGCCGCATCGCAGCGAAGTTGAGACCCCAGTCCCCAGGAGACGCATTGACGTTTGAGCGAACATGATCGAATTTGACGTGATCGATCCGGACGGGACCATGCACGAACGCCACCGCTGGCACGTCATTTTGCAGACCCTCGCCGCGCGACCCGTCGCGACGGTGGGCGAACTTGCCGCGCTGACCGGCCATTCGGCCGCGACCACGCGCCGCGACATCGGCAAGCTGGCGGAGCAGGGACTGCTGCGGCGCGTCCATGGCGGGGCCGAGGCGGTGAAGCCGGCGGACGAGCCGGCGCTGGCGACACGCCCCTTCGAGGCGAGCCTCGCGCTCAACCTCGACAAGAAGCGCGCCATCGCGCGCGCCGCGGCCGAGCTGTGCGTGGACGGCGACAGCATCATCGTCAACGGCGGCACGACGACCTTCGAGATGGTGCCGTTCCTCGCCGAGCGCCGGATGCAGGTGCTGACCAACTCCTTCGTCATGGCGGAGGCCCTGATGCGGGGCAGCCGCAACCGGATCCTGCTGCCGGGCGGGCAGATCTACCGCGAGCAGGGGATCATCATGAGCCCCTATGACGACGACTCGCTGCGCCACCACTACGCCTCGATCATGTTCATGGGCGCGCAGGGGATCGTCCCGCTCGGGCTGATGGAGGGCGACCCGCTGCTGATCCGCGCCGAGCAGAAGCTGCTCGACCGCGCCGAGCGCCTCGTGGTCCTCGTCGACAGCTCCAAGTTCCGCAGCCGGGGCGGGCTGATCCTGTGCCCGCTCTCGCGCATCCACACCATCATCACCGACGACGAGGTCGACCGGAAGGCCGTCGAGATGTGCCGCGACGCGGGCGTCGAGGTGCGGATCGTCCCGGTGGCAGCGTCGATGACCTCCGCGGCCTGAGCCGCACAGCCGGGAGACGCCGATGACCGCCCTCCAGCGCCACGCCTTCGTCATGCATCTCAACCCGGGCTGCGAGGAGGAATACCGCCGCCGGCACGACGCCATCTGGCCGGAGCTGGCGGACCTGCTGCGGCAGGCGGGCGTCTCGAACTACTCGATCTTCCTCGATCCGCGGACGCTGACGCTGTTCGGCTATCTGGAACGCCCTGCCGGCCACACCATGGCCGACCTGCCCGCCCACCCCGTGATGCGGCGCTGGTGGGACCACATGAAGGACATCATGCGCACCCATCCCGACGGCGCGCCGGTGGCAGAGCCGCTTGTCGACATGTTCCACCTGCCCTGACGGGAGCCTGGCGTGGCCACCGCGGTCCTCGACATCGGCAAGACGAACGTGAAGCTCGTCGTCATCGACGACGGCGGGCGGACGCTATGGAGCGCGCGGCAGCCGAACGCGGTGCGGCCGGGACCGCCCTACCCGCATGCGGACACGGACGCGCTCTGGTCCTTCGCGATGTCGGGCCTGCGGCAGGCGGCGACGCTCGCGCCTATCGACGCCATCGTGACGACGACGCACGGCGCGACGGCCGCGCTGGTAGATGACAACGGGCTGGTGCTGCCAGTGCTGGACTACGAGCACCCGGCCCCGGACAAGGAGGACCACGGCTACGCGGCGGTCCGCCCCCCCTTCGCCGAAACCCTGTCGCCGGCCCTGCCGCTCGGCCTGAATCTCGGCCGGCAGGTGCATTGGCAGAGCCGGCGTTTTCCGGAGGCGTTCGCTCGCGCGAGGCGTCTGCTGATGTATCCGCAATACTGGGGCTGGCGGCTGAGCGGCGTCGCGGCCACGGAGGTGACGTCGCTGGGCACGCACACCGACCTCTGGGAGCCGCGCGGGCGACGGTTCTCGCGCCTCGTGCGCGACGGCGGCTGGGAGCGGCTCTTTCCGCCGACGATGCCGGCGCACGCGGTGCTGGGTCCCGTCACGGCGGAGGTCACGGCGCGGACCGGTCTGGCGGCCGACTGCCGGGTGATCTGCGGCATCCACGATTCCAACGCCTCGCTGCTGCCGCACCGCCTCCGGCGCGAGGCCCCGTTCTCGGTGGTATCGACGGGGACGTGGGTGATCGCGATGGCCGTCGGCGCGACGGCGCCGCTCGACGAGGCGCGCGACACGCTGGCCAATGTCGACGTGTTCGGCGAGCCGGTCAGTACCGCTCGCTTCATGGGCGGACGCGACCACGGGATCCTCGTACCGGCGGACGCGCCGCCGGCGACGCCCGCCGAAATTGCCGCCGTGATCGCGGCGGGCGTCCTCGCGCTGCCAGGCTTCGGCGCTCCGTGCGGGCCGTTTCCGGCGAGCCGGGGCCGCATCGTCCCTTCCCTCCCGGATGACGATGCGCGACGGCCGGCGCTTGGCACGCTTTACCTCGCGCTGATGACCGACCAGTGCCTGAGCCTGATCGGCGCGGCGGGCGACACGGTGATCGAGGGCGCGCTGGCGTCGAACCGGGCCTATGCCTCGCTTCTGGCGGCCCTGCGCCCGACGGGGCGGGTTCTCGCATCGGCCGATGAGACGGGGACGAGCCAGGGCGCCGCGATGCTGGCACGATGGGGCATGTCCGGACCTCCGCCGGAGGCGGAGGCCGCGGCGCCCGGGATCTGGCCGGGCCTGGAGGCCTATCGCACGGCGTGGCTCGACGCCCTTCGCGCGGACGGAGCCTTGCCTTAGGCCTCAAAGGGCCCGCGCCTCGCATGGCAGCCCTGCGACCGCTTTCCGGTTCCACCGCCGGCCGCCATGCACTAGCGTGCGCAGCACACAGAAAGAGGACGTTCATGAGCCTGTCCAGCAACTTCGCGCGCGTGGTCGCCGTCATCGGCGGCACGATGGTCCTGATGCGGCGGGCCCGGGACGGGTCGCCCGCCCCGGCCTTCGGCGGCGCGCCCGCGATTCCGGCGGCCAAGCCGCAGGGCGCGGTGCCGACGCTGAAGATGCCGACGGCGCAGGGCTGGGCGCCCGGCCACGTCCCGACGGTCGCGCCGGGGCTGAAGGTCAACGCCTTCGCGACGGGCCTCGACCACCCGCGCTGGATCGAGGAACTGCCGAACGGCGACGTGCTGGTGGCGGAGTCCATGAGCGTGCCGGGGCCGCTGAAGTCGATCTTCGACTATGCGATCCGCGCCACGATGCAGCGCGCCGGCGCGGTGGGCGTGAGCGCCAACCGCATCACGCGGCTGCGCGACGCCAACGGCGACGGCGTGGCCGAGCACTCCGAGATCTTCCTCGCCGAGCAGCGGCAGCCCTTCGGCATGCAGCTCGTGGGCGACACCTTCTATGTCGGCAACACGGATGGCGTGGTCGCATTCCCCTTCGACCGGTCGACGTGGCGCGTGAGCGGGACCGGCCGCCGCCTCGTCGAGTTCAAGCCGGGCGGGCACTGGACGCGCAGCCTGTTGGCGAGCCCGGACGGGACGAAGCTCTATGCGGGCGTCGGCTCGCTGAGCAACATCGCCGACCGCGGCTTCGAGGCCGAGGAGGGGCGCGCGGCGATCTACGAGCTCGACCTCGCCACCGGAACGAGCCGCATCTTCGCCTCGGGCCTGCGCAACGCCGTCGGCCTCGCCTTCGAGCCGACGACGCAAATGCTTTGGACGGTCGTCAACGAGCGGGACGGCCTCGGGGACGAGACGCCGCCGGATTACCTGACCTCGGTCAAGGACGGCGGCTTCTACGGCTGGCCCTACTGCTACTGGGGGCAGACGGTGGACGACCGCGTGCCGCAGGATGCCGCCGCGGTGGCGCGCGCGCTGACGCCCGACTACGCGCTGGGCGGGCACACGGCCTCGCTGGGCCTGTGCTGGCTGCCGGCCGGGACGCTGCCGGGCTTCCCCGACGGCATGGTCATCGGCCAGCACGGCTCGTGGAACCGCAGCACGCTCAGCGGCTACAAGGTGATCTTCGTGCCGTTCGAGAACGGCAGGCCGTCCGGCCCGCCGCGCGACATCCTGTGGGGATTCCTCGCGCCGGACGAGTCGGTGTCCTATGGCCGGCCCGTCGGGGTGACGCTCACCCGCGAGGGCGCCCTGCTGGTCGCCGACGACGTCGGAAACGTGATCTGGCGCGTCACGGCGGCCTGACGGACGGGCGGCGCCGGGGGCGCCGCGCCATCCGCGGATGCAGGCGACGACGCTAGCGGCGGGCCTTGCGCGCCGCGTAGCGGGCGTCGCGGGCCGCCTTCTGCTCGGCCTTGAGGAGCGCGTCCTGCTCCGCCTGGGCAAGCTTCCGCTTCTCTTCCTCGATCAGCTCCTGCTGGCGCGCGGCCTCGGCCTGCACGGCAAGTTCGGCCTGCCTGATCTTCTCGGCGGCAGCCTTCGCCTCGCGCTCGGCCTGCCGGACCTTGCGGGCCTCGACGATCGCCAGACGGGCCGCCTTGCGCTCGGCGTCGGCGGGATCGTTCACGGCGACCCGCGCTGCGAAGCGCTCCTTCATGGCTTTGCGTGCGTTCTCGGAGGCCATCCGCCGCGTGTCGGCGCTGTCCTTGAAGCCACTCATTCGATCTGTCCTTTTTCCGGCGGGCCCAAGCGGCCGCCAATGGTGCCTTATCGGCGCACTGGCGGCGTCCGGCAAGGACAACCGTACGGCGGCGCGCGAATCGATGGGCCGCGGGAGCGGCAGGTCTCAGGATCCGTGCGTCTTGCGGCGCGACCGCACACCGACGACGACCGCGGCCACGAGGCCCAGCATGAGCCCGAGCCCCGGCCCGATCACGAAGGCGGCGCCCATCGCCATGCCGCCGTCGCGGTCGAAGGCCCAGCCCAGGCTGGTCGCCAGAATGTAGATCCCCATCACGACGATCCATGTCGCGACGATGGTCAGCAGGAAGGCGAGGACGGCGAGAAGAAACGCGCGCATGGACAGACCCCCTGGGGCGGTCGCCCGCAGCATTGTCTTGATCGAGGCGAACGAGGACAGCATAAGCCATGCGAGCCCCGACTTGGCCAGCCGGGTTCGCAAGCGGCGCGCTCGGGTGCGCCGTCCACCCGTGATGACGAGCCAACCCGATGCCAACTCCTGCCGTCATGGTGCAAGGCACCGGCTCGAACGTCGGCAAGTCGACCCTCGTCGCCGGGCTCGCCCGCGCGATGGTGCGCCGCGGGCTGACGGTGATGCCGTTCAAGCCGCAGAACATGTCGAACAACGCGGCCGTCACGGTCGACGGCGGGGAGATCGGGCGCGCGCAGGCGGTGCAGGCGATGGCCGCGCGCGTCGATCCGACCGTGCACATGAACCCCGTTCTGCTGAAGCCGGAGACCGACACCGGCGCGCAGGTGATCGTGCAGGGCAAGCGCTTCGGCAGCCTGCACGCCATCGACTACGGGACCCGCAAGGCGACCCTGATGGGCGCGGTGCTCGACAGCTTCGGGCGGCTCGAGGCGGCGGCGGACGTGGTGATCGTGGAGGGCGCAGGCAGCCCGGCCGAGATCAACCTGCGGGCGGGCGACATCGCCAACATGGGCTTCGCGCTGGCGGCGCGGGTGCCGGTGATCCTTGCCGGCGACATCGACCGCGGCGGCGTCATCGCAAGCCTCGTCGGCACCCACGCGGTGCTGGAGCCGGACGAGCGGGCGCTGATCCGCGCCTTCCTCGTCAACAAGTTCCGCGGCGAGGTGCGGCTGTTCGACGGCGGCGTAGTGGAGATCGAGCGGCGGACCGGCTGGCCGAGCCTCGGAATCGTGCCGTGGTTCGCGGACGCGCACCGGCTGCCGGCGGAAGATGCGCTGGACCTCGACCGGCGCGGCGAAGGCGCGGGCCGGCTGAAGGTCGTCGTGCCGATCATCGCGCGGATCGCCAATTTCGACGATCTCGATCCGCTCGGGCAGGAGCCGGAGGTCGACCTGCGGCTGATTCCTCCGGGCGAGCCGCTGCCGGGCGACGCGGACCTCGTGATCCTGCCGGGCTCGAAGTCGACGATCGGCGACCTCGCCTTCCTGCGCGCGCAGGGATGGGACGTCGACCTCGCCGCGCATGTGCGGCGCGGCGGGCGCGTGCTCGGGCTGTGCGGCGGCTACCAGATGCTCGGCCGCTCCATCGCCGACCCCGTCGGGATCGAGGGACCGGCGGGCAGCGTCGCCGGGCTCGGCCTGCTGGATGTCGACACGGTGCTGACGCCGGACAAGATCACCGCGCCGATCTCGGCGCTGCACCTCGACAGCGGCGAGCGGGTGGAGGGGTACGAGATCCATCTCGGCCGCACGGAGGGTCCGGACTGCGCGCGCGCTCTCCTCGACATCGACGGGCGGCGCGACGGGGCGGCGAGCATGGACAGGCGGATCCAGGGCACCTATGTGCACGGGCTGTTCGGCTCGGACGCGTTTCGCCGCGCATTCCTGGCGGGATTTGGCCGCGCGAGCCGGCTGCGCTACGCGGCGGCCGTGGACGCCACGCTCGACGCGCTGGCCGACCACTGCGAACGGCACCTCGACGTGCCGCGGATCATCGCCGTCGCGCGTCAGCGGACGGCGGCCGCCTGAGGCCGGACGCGCACGGCGTCAGGGCCGCGCGGGCTCGCGCGGCGTCAGCCGCCGGAGCTGGGCGGCGAGCAGGCGCATCGCCTCGGCGACCATCGGGCCGCCGCAGACCGTCAACCGCTCCGGCAGGACGATGCGCCGCTCGGGGGGGAAGAGTTCCTGCACGGCCGGGTGCAGCAACATGGCGCGGCCCTGGTCCTCCGCCCGGTCGTCGTCGCGCGAGATCAGGACGGCGTCGGGCCGCAGCCGGACGATCTCCTCCAGCGACACGAACCCGCCGGCGCGCAGCCCGATCTCGGCCACCGCGTTGTCGAGCCCGGCCATCGCCAGCAGGTCCGACATCAGCGTCTC
>JAIYAB010000332.1 GCA_027489275.1 Hyphomicrobiales bacterium | reverse complement strand
TTTACGTTGCCGCGCGCACGCTGTCCGGCGGCCGCGCCGAGGGCATTTCGTCGAGTTTCGGAACGGGCCTCGGTGGCGCGATGCACGTCTTCGCCGGCGCGCTCGGCGTGTCCGCGCTCGTGCTGGCGAGCGCCGAACTGTTCACGGCGCTGAAAGTCGTCGGCGCGGTCTATCTCGCGTGGCTCGGCCTGCGCACGATCATGGCCGCGCGCCGGGACGCAGCGACGGCGGGCGGGATCGCCACGCCGCCCATCGGCGTCAGGCGGGCCTTCCGCGAGGGTGTCGTGGTCGAGGCCCTCAACCCGAAGACCGCGGCATTCTTCCTGGCCTTCATTCCCCAGTTCGTCGACCCGACGGCGGGCAACGTGGCGCTGCAGTTCGTGGTGCTGGGTTTCGTCTCGGTGGCGCTCAACACGCTGGCGGACGTCGTGGTCGCGTTCGCCGCGAGCGGCGTTCGGGATGGCGCGGCCGCGCGTCCCGCCGTCATCCGCCGCCTGCGCGAGGCGTCCGGAGCCGCGATGATCGCGCTCGGCGTCGGCCTGGCGTTCGCGCGCCGGCCCGCCGGCTGATCCGCCGGGCCGGCTGCGCACCCCGTCTGCCGGGGCGCGCCGGAAGCGCTCACGCCTTGACGCGGGTTTCCTCGTAGGCCGGGACGCGGGCGGAGAAGGCATCCAGCCATGCGACGAGCCGCGGGTGCGTGCCGCGCCATGTGCCGGCGAAGCGAAGGTCGAGATAGCCGAGCGCGCAGGCAACGGCGATGTGGCCGATGTCGATCGCGCCCGAGAGGCTCGGCGGGGCGGATTCCAGCAGGTCGAGCGCCCGCTCGACCTTGCCCGCCTGGAGCTCGATCCACTTGGGCTCGCGCTTGTCGGGATCGCGCATGCGGTTCTCGTAGACCTGCAGAAGGCAGGCATCCATGAGACCGTCCGCCAAAGCCTGTAGCTTCAGCGCGCGCAGCCTGTCCTCGCCCGCGCCGTGAACGGTTCCCGCGGCGCGCGCGTCGATGACCTCGAGGATGACGCGGCTGTCGTACCAGGCGGTCCCGTCCTCGTCGACGAGCGTCGGGATCTTGCCGAGCGGGTTCTGCGCCCGCAGGCTGTCGCCTGGATCCGTCGTGTCGGCATTGACGACCGTGATGGCGTCCCCCAGCCCGAGAAGGCTGGCTGCGATGACGACCTTGCGGCCGAACGGCGAGGCCGGCGACGTACGGAGGATCATGGAAACGCGTGTCCTGCTGTGTGACGGGCCTCGCCGGGCCCGTCGAGCAGTGTCACTCGGCGCTCACCACGAGGTTGACCGCCTTGGGTCCCTTGCCCTTCTTGTCGGGCTCGATATCGAACGTCACCTTCTGGCCCTGGTCAAGCGACTCGAGGCCGGCCCGCGATACGGCCGTCACGTGCACGAAAATGTCGCGCCCGCCGTCATCCGGCTTGATGAAGCCGTAGCCCTTGTCGCTGTTGAAAAACTTCACCACACCCTGCTGAGGCATGCCCTTGCTCCGCTCCGTCGGATCAACCGATCCGGCTCCCGTCCACGCATCCGCTGCGTGCCGAGCCCACGGTGTTCCGACCGTCGTCTGCTGCCTCCCTGCTGCAGGGCCACATCATCCGCTCCTCCGGACCGGAGGCATCGTGAGCGCGTCCGTTGTTTTTCCTGCAATTGCGGAGCCAATGCAAGAAGAAACAAGATTTCACAAATGTTCAGCGCGTAAAGGAATTCGGAAGACCACGGGGTCGCCGCGCGGCTGCCATCGAGGACGCGCCAATACTGGCGGCGGGGGTCAGCCCTCGGGCGTCAGCCAGTCGCAGCGGAAGGGCGCGGCCGCCTCGCGCCGCAGTCGCGCCGACAGCGCCGGCAGCAGCACTGCCATGTCGCGCTCCAGTGTCCAGGGCGGGTTGACGACCAGCAGGCCCGAGCCGTTGAAGAGGCGCGGATCGCCGCCCGAGGTCACCAGCATCTCGATGCGCAGCACCTTGCGCATGGGCCCGGCGCGCACCGTCTCGTGGAAGGCCGCCACCTCGCGCCGGTCCTTCACCGGGTACCAGAGCAGGTACGTGCCGGTGGGCCATTTCGTCCACGCCTTCGTCGCCGCCACGGCGAGCCTGTCGAGTTCGCCGGGCTCCTCGAAGGGCGGATCGACCAGCACGAGGCCGCGCTTCTCCACCGGCGGGACGTAGGCGTTGAGCGCCGTCCAGCCGTCGAGCGCGATCACCTTGACGCGCCTGTCGCCGGCCATGGCAGCCTGCAGGGTCTCGGCGTCGCGGGGGTGCTTCTCGACGAGGGTGACCCGGTCCTGACGGCGCGTCAGGCGCCGGGCGATCTCCGGCGAACCGGGATAGGCGAGGGGACCGTGCAGGGCCCGCACGTCGTCGATGACATCGAGGAAGGGCCGCAGCAGCTCCGCGGCGTCGCTTGGAAGCGGGCTCTCGAGCAGCCGGCCGATCCCGCCGCGCCACTCCTGCGTGCGGCCCGCCTCCTCCGAGGCGAGGTCGTAGAGGCCGATCCCGGCATGGGTATCGACGACGCGGAACGGGGCGTCCTTGGCGGCGAGGTGCACCAGCACGCGCGCGAGCACGGCGTGCTTGAGGACGTCGGCGAAGTTTCCGGCGTGGAAGGCGTGGCGGTAGTTCATGCGCTGTCGTGCCCCGCCCCGCCCGCCGCGTCAACGCGGATGGGGGCGCGGCTCAGCGCGGCGGCGGGATGGTGATGCTGCGCGCGCGGCAGCCGCGACGGTCCACCTCCCCGCAGGACACGAAGCTGCGCAGGTCGCGGCTCATGCACACGCGCACCTCCTGCAGCACCTCGCCGCGGCAGTCGACGCCCATCATGTCGACGCGCAGTCCGGGATTTGCGGCGACGAATGCTCGTTCAAGCTCGAGCGCGGTGGTGGTGCGCGGCGCCGACAGGTCGCGCAGTTCGGGCGGAACGACCACCTTGTCCCGTGCCGTGCGGACGGCGGCGAAGTAGTCCGACGGGCTCAAGCCCGAGCAGGTGCCGTGCCGGCGCCACTGGTGGCGGGCGAGGCCCTCCTCGACGAACACCTCCCGCGCCGCCTCCATGGCCATTCGCGTCGGGTTGACGCTCGCGCTCTGGCACTGGGTGGGGAAGCCGCGCTGGAACTGCGGCCAGAGGCCGTGCACCACGAAGCCGAGGCCGGCGCCCGTGCGGCACTGGTCCCGGCCCTTCTCGTCGCCGCCCCCGGCCTCGCAGAAGCCCGGCGACCACGAGAGCGCGAAGACGAAGAAGTCGAACTCCCCCGGCGTTCCGCCGCGCCGCTCGCCTTGCGCGAGGGCAGGGCCGGCGATGAACGTCAGGATTGCAATGGTCAACGCAAACAGCCCCGCGGTGGCGGGGCTGCGTCCGGATGCGGTCATGGGACGTGTCCGTCGACGAAAAGAGACCCTCAGGGACGCGCCATCTCGCAGTTCGGCGCGAAGCCGAGCTGGCGGTCGAGCCCGCTCAGGCACCACTCGACGCCCCAGCCCCAGCCGATGATGCCGGTGCTCTCGGCGATCACGTAGTCGACCCGGCGCGGCTTGCCGTCCGACGTGGTGGCGACGCCGGTGCAGAAGAGGCGCGGGATGAAGTCCAGGCCCCAGGGGCGGAAGCTCACCGGCCGCAGCTTCTCGAAGGCCACGATGGTGAGGTTCGACGACCAGTAGGTCGACTCCCGCTCGACGAAGCGGCTCTGGATGGTCGAAAGGACGTTCGGCGAATCGCAGGCCGGGATAGCCGAGGCGCTGCCCGAATAGGGGATCGTCCAGTTCTCGGCCGGCAGCCGGAGGCCGTCGGCGGAGGCGGAACCCGCCGCGAACATCGTTCCGGCGACCAGGGTCAGGGCGAGGTGGCGCATGTCAGACACTCCCGGGCAGGCAAAGGGCGTCGCTGGCGCGCGCCGAACACAGTTTCGCCTGCGACGATGCGTGTCCGGTCAGTCTCGGTCAAGCCGGGCGCGCGCCATTGCGCATAATTTCGTCTCATAGTTGCAACAGGCTCACAGCGAGGCCGCTGCCCTCGCGGCCTGGTCGTAGTGCCCGGAGAGCGCCCGCATCTTTGCGGCAAGGTCCGAGAGAACCGCTTCGTCGATGGCGACACCGCCCACGGCCTTGACCAGGAGGGCCTCGCGGATGTCGCGGTAACGCTGGCAGGCCGCCGCCCCGGCGGGGGTGATGGCGAGCGTCTTTTCCTTGCCGGCGCGGCCGCTCTTGACCAGTTTCAGCGCCTCGAGCTTGCGCGCGGCGTAGTTGACGATGTGGGTGTCCTCGACGTTGAGGACCAGGCAGACGTCGGCGAGGCGCTTGGCCTTGCCGCGGTGGTTGATGTTGTGCAGCACGAGCACATCGAGGGCTGACAGGTTCGGGAACCCCGCCGCCGCCATCGCGCGCACCATCCAGCGATGGAAGGCGTGGGAGGCCAGGATCAGCCCGAACTCGAACTCCGACAGCGCGGGCGACGCCCCGGCGGCGAGGTGCGCGGAGGATACGATGGGGCCGAACGGCTCCGGCGGCGTCCGCTGCTCGCTCATGGAGCGTCCAGCATCGTGGCCGGCAGCCAAAGCGCGATGCCCGGGAACACCGCCACGAGCACGACCGCAACCGCCATGAGCAGGAAGAAGGGCAGGGTGTAGAGCCCGATCGCGAAGATGTTGCGGCCGGTCATGCCCTGCAGCACGTAGAGGTTGAAGCCGACCGGCGGCGTGATCTGCGCCATCTCGACCACGAGCACGATGTAGA
>JAIYAB010000327.1 GCA_027489275.1 Hyphomicrobiales bacterium | reverse complement strand
CGATCTCGACGACGATATCCCGTTCTGAGGCGACATCGCCCCGGCGCAAGCGGAGACAGCCTGACTCCGGGGGACGGAGTCGTTCGTACCCTCGAGGCCGCTCGCGGCCGGAACGTCGTTGTCCGGCTCGTGCGAACAGAGCCCGGCGCGCTCTCTCGCCGCTTGAAGCAGCGGCCCGCTGTGGCACACTCTGCACAGCGCAGCCTGCGTCGCATGGTGACCCCCGAACCATGCCAGGGTCTCAGGACCGGCCGGTCTGAGCCGGTCGGCGGGGGGAACGCACCATGAGCGACGTGGAACTGGAGGCCGACGGCGTGCGCGAACCGGCCGAGGAGATCGCGGCCCGCCGCGACCCGCGTGTGCGCCGGATCACCCGGCAGGACGTCGCGGACGCTTTCGCGGCCGGGATCCGGGATTTCCAGGCCCAGCCGCTGATCGGCCTGTTCTTTGGCGGGATCTACGCGCTCGGCGGCCTCGTGATGGTGATGGCGGCGGCGTCGTGGGGGATGCTCTACCTCGTCTATCCGCTGGCGGCGGGCTTCGCGCTGATCGGGCCGTTCGTGGCGACGGGCCTCTACGAGGTGTCGCGGCTGCGGGAGAGGGGCGAGCCGGTCAGTCCTGCCGCCGTGGTGGGCGTCGTGTTCGCGCAGAGTCGGCGCGAGCTGGGCTGGATGGCCTTCGTCTGCGTCTTCGTCTTCATCCTGTGGATGTACCAGATCAGGCTGCTGATCGCGCTGTTCTTCGGCTTCCAGTCGTTCGCATTGGACGATTTCCTGACGACGCTGGTAACGACGCCGGAGGGCCTGCTGTTCCTGGCCATCGGCAACGGCGTCGGGGCGGTGCTGTCGCTGGTGCTGTTTTCGCTGACGGTCGTGTCGTTCCCGCTGCTGCTCGACCGCGATGTGGATTTCATCACGGCCATGATCACCAGCGTGCGCTCCGTGGTCACCAATCCGGGGCCGATGGTGGGGTGGGCGGCGGTCGTCGTGATCCTGCTGGCCTTCGCCGCGATTCCGGCGTTCCTCGGGCTGGTGGTCGTGCTGCCGATCCTCGGGCACACGACATGGCACCTCTACCGGCGCCTCGTCGAGCCGCTTCCGGCGTGACGGGACGGCCGCCGCGGCCTAGGGTCCATGCGGCGCGACGGTGCGGCCTGCGGAGACGGTGATGGGCGACTACGACCTCGAATCCATGGTCGCGGGGATCTCCCGCTGGGTGTCGATCGAGAGCCCGACATCGGCGCCCGACGCGGTCAACCGGATGCTCGATGCGGTCGCGGCCGAGGTGGCCGCGGACGGCGGCATCGCAGTCGAGCGCATTGCGGGGCGCGAGGGGCTGGGCGACGTGCTGGTGCTGCGCGCGGGGCCGCAGGGGGGCGCGCGTGGGCCGCTGGCGCTTTCCCACGTGGACACGGTGCACCCGATCGGCACGCTGGCGCGCGACCTGCCGGTACGCCGCGAAGGCGACCGGCTGTACGGGCCGGGGGTCTACGACATGAAGGGCGGGGCCTATCTGGCGCTCGCCGCGTTCCGCGTAGCCGCGAGCGCGCCGCGCACGACGCCGATGACCTTCGTCTTCACGCCTGACGAGGAGATCGGCTCGCCGACGACGCGCGAACTGATCGAGACGCTTGGCCGGCAGGCGTCGCACGTGCTCGTGACCGAGCCGGCGCGCGACGGCGGGCGGTGCGTGACGGCGCGCAAGGGCGTCGGGCGGTTCGACGTCGTGATCGAGGGTCGACCGGCCCATTCCGGGGCGCGCCACGCAGACGGGCGCAGCGCGATCCGCGAGGCGGCGCATCAGATCCTGGCTGTCGAGGGCATGACGGACTATGCGCGCGGCGTGACGACGACGGTGGGCACCGTCACCGGCGGGACGGCGGCCAACGTGATCCCCCAGCACGCGCGCTTCGCCGTCGACCTGCGGGTTGTCACCGTCGCCGACGGCGAGGCGTATGCGGCACGGATCCTCGGGCTGAGGTCGGTGAATCCGGACGTGCGGGTCACGGTGACGGGCGGGATGAACCGGCCACCCTACGAGAAGACGCCCGACGTCGCCGTCCTCTACGAGACGGCGCGTGGCATCGCGGCGGGGCTCGGCTTCGACCTGGCCGACGTCCCGCTCACCGGCGGCGGCAGCGACGGGAACTTCACCGCGGCGCTCGGCATTCCGACGCTCGACGGGCTCGGCATCGACGGGGAGGGGGCCCACACGCTGCAGGAGCATGGGTTCGTTTCGTCGATCGTGCCGCGGGCGCAGCTGATGGAAGGGCTGCTGAGGGCGTTGTGAGCGGCCGTCAGGCAGCGGTCACCATCGCCCGGACGCCGTCGGCGACGAACTGGACGGCCAAAGCGGCGAGGATGACGCCCAGCAGGCGCGTCAGGACGACGTTGCCCGTCACGCCGAGCCATTTCGAGATGCGGCCGGCGGCGAGGAAGACGGCGAGGCACGAGATCATCACCAGCGCTATGACCGCCATCAGCAGGCCGAGCTTCACCGGGTCGCCGTGGGCGCGGCCTGCGAGCAGGATCGTCGCCGTGATGGCGCCGGGGCCAGCCATCAGCGGGATGGCGAGGGGGAAGGCGGCGACGTTGCGGATGTGGTCGAGCGTCACGGCTTGCTCGGCATGGACGGTCTTGCGCTCGTTGCGCTTGGCGAAAACCATCTCGAAGGCGATCCAGAACAGCAGCAGCCCGCCCGCGATCCGGAAGGCCGGCAGCGAAATGCCGAGCGCGCCCAACAGCTGCGCGCCGACGAAGCCGGAGGCCGCCATGATGCCGCCGGCGATGATGACGGCGCGGATCGCGACCTGACGGCGCGACTCGTCCGACATCCCGGGCGTGATGCCGAGGAAGATGGGCGCGAGGCCGGGCGGATCGACCGTTACGAGCAAGGTGACAACAGCAGCGGTCAAATAGTCGGCGAGCATGGGCGGTGTCCAGATCGGGCGGCGGCAGTCAATTGGGACGCAAGCAAGCGGCAGGCGCGGGCAATGGGCAGCCCACAATGGACGGCGGACAGGCGCGGCTCTGGTCGCCCGCGCCGGCCGTGGCGGGCCTTGAAGAAGGTCGGCCGCGGCTATAGGCACGGTCAATGTAAATTCCATTCATTTCAAGCACGACGGCGCCGTCGCCATGAGCCTTGCTCCCTTGCTCGCCGCATCGTCCATCATCCAGTGGCACGCATTCGCCGCGCTGGCGGCGCTGGTCCTGTCGGCGCATCAGTTCTTCGCCCCGGCGGGGAGCCTGCTCCATCGCGCGCTCGGCCGCGTATGGGTGGCGCTGATGGGATTCGTCGCGCTGTCGTCCTTCTGGATTCACGATCTGCGCATGGTGGGGCCGTTCAGCGTCATCCACCTGTTGTCGCTTTACGTCTTGGCGCAACTCGTGCGCGGGGTGCTGGCGGCGCGGGCCGGGCGGATCGAGGAGCACCGGAGCACGATGCGGGGGCTCGTGCTGTACGGGCTGATTGTGGCGGGCCTTTTCACGCTGATGCCGGGGCGGATCATGCACGCGGTCGCCAGCGGTTGAGACCGGTTCCGCTCAGGCTTGCGTAAGTATATGAAATAAAAGGTGAAAAAAGCCATCCACAGGGGTGCTCCGGGGTGGCCCTCGCAGGCGGAATCGGGTAGAAAGGCGCACGTTGACTGCCGATGGACGAATCGGCGCGTCCTGACGCGCTGGTTCATCACCCGATAGCCTTCTTGACCTGAAACTGGACGGATCACTTGGCCGACGATGACAAGAAGAACCCCGCCGGCAGCGGCGGGGGGCAGGACATCCGTCCGGTTTCCATCACCGACGAGATGAAGCGCAGCTACCTCGATTACGCGATGAGCGTGATCGTGAGCCGCGCGCTGCCGGACGCCCGCGACGGCCTGAAGCCGGTGCACCGGCGCATTCTCTATTCTATGAACGAGAACGGGTACTTCCCCGACCGGCCTTACCGGAAGTCGGCGCGCGTCGTCGGCGACGTGATCGGCAAGTACCACCCGCACGGCGACCAGTCGATCTACGACGCGCTCGTGCGCATGGCGCAGACTTTCTCGATGCGCCTGCCGCTGGCCGACGGCCAGGGCAACTTCGGCTCGGTCGACGGCGACCCGGCGGCGGCCATGCGATACACCGAGGTGCGCCTCGCGCGCCCGGCGATGGCGCTGCTCGAGGACCTCGACAAGGACACCGTCGACTTCCAGCCCAACTATGACGGCTCGGAGCGCGAGCCCACGGTCCTGCCGGCCCGCTACCCGAACCTGCTGGTGAACGGCGCCGGCGGCATCGCCGTCGGCATGGCGACGAACGTGCCGCCGCACAATCTCGGCGAGGTCGTCGACGCCTGCATGGCCTACGCGGATGATCCCGGCGTGACCATCGAGCAGCTCATGGAGCTGGTGCCCGGGCCGGACTTCCCGACCGGCGGCAGCATCCTGGGCAAGGGCGGCATCCGCAACGCGTATCACACCGGCCGCGGCTCGATTATCATGCGGGCCAAGACGAGCGTCGAACAGATCCGCAAGGATCGCGAGGCGATCATCGTCACCGAGCTGCCCTACCAGGTGAACAAGGCGACGCTGATCGAGAAGATCGCCGAACTCGTCCGCGAGAAGCGGATCGAGGGCATTTCCGATCTCCGCGACGAATCCGACCGCGACGGCATGCGCATGGTCATCGAGATCAAGCGCGACGCGATGGCCGACGTGGTTCTGAACCAGCTCTGGCGCTACACGGCGCTGCAGTCGAGCTTCGGCGCCAACATGGTGGCGCTGAACGGCGGCCGCCCCGAGACGATGAACCTGAAGGACCTGATCCGGGCCTTCGTGGAGTTCCGCGAGGAGGTGGTCAGCCGGCGCACGCGCTTCCTGCTCGGCAAGGCGCGCGACCGCGCGCACACCCTCGTGGGCCTCGCCATCGCCGTCGCCAACATCGACGAGGTGATCCACACGATCCGCACCGCGCCCGATCCCAACAGCGCGCGCGAGGCGCTGATGTCGCGTGACTGGCCGGCCAGGGACGTCGCCTCGCTGATCGCACTGATCGACGACCCGCTGCACCGCGTGGCGGAGGACGGGACGTACCGGCTGTCGGAAGCGCAGGCCCGCGCCATCCTCGAACTGCGCCTGCAGCGCCTCACGGCGCTGGGCCGTGACGAGATCGCCGACGAGCTGAACAAGCTCGCGGCCGAGATCTCCGACTACTTGGATATCCTCCGCTCGCGCGTGCGGATCATGGCCATCGTCAAGGCGGAGCTCGCCGAGGTGAAGGACGCGCACGCGACGCCGCGGCGCACCGTCATCACGGAGTGGGATTCCGACGTCGACGACGAGGATCTCATCCAGCGCGAGGAGATGGTCGTCACCGTCTCCCACGCCGGCTACATCAAGCGCGTGCCGCTCTCCACCTACCGGGCGCAGCGGCGCGGCGGCAAGGGCCGCTCCGGGATGCAGACGCGCGACGAGGATTTCGTCGCACGCCTGTTCGTGGCGTCCACGCACGCCCCGGTTCTGTTCTTCTCGTCGCACGGCCAGGTCTACAAGGAGAAGGTGTGGCGCCTGCCGCTGGCGGCGCCGCAGGCGCGCGGCAAGGCGCTCATCAACATGCTGCCGCTGGAGAACGGCGAGCGCATCACCACCATCATGCCGCTGCCCGAGGACGAGGCCGCATGGGCAACGCTCGACGTGATGTTCGCGACCGCGAGCGGCACGGTCCGGCGCAACAAGCTGTCTGACTTCGTCAACGTGAACAAGGCCGGCAAGATCGCGATGAAGCTCGACGAGGGCGACAACATCGTCGACGTGCAGATCTGCACGGCCGACGACGATGTCCTGCTCACGACGGCGCTGGGACAGTGCATCCGCTTCTGCGTCGACGACGTCCGCGTCTTCAAGGGACGCGACTCGACGGGCGTGCGCGGCATCTCGCTTGCCAAGGGCGACACCGTGATCTCGCTGACGATCCTCCACCACGTGGATGCCACGCCGGACGAGCGCGGGGCCTATCTGCGCATGCGCCGCGCCGTGCAGGGCGAGGTCGCGGGCGACGAGGCTGGCACCGTGGCGCCGGACGCCGACGAGGCGGAGGCGGCAAGCGCCGACGCGTCGCTGGCGCAGGATCGTTACAGCGAGCTCAGCGCCCGGGAGCAGGTGGTTCTCACGCTCTCGCAGAACGGCTACGGCAAGCGCACTTCGGCCTACGAGATCCGCGTCACCAACCGCGGCGGCAAGGGGATCGTGGCCATGGCGGTCAACGATCGCAACGGGCCGCTGGTCGGCACGTTCCCCGTCGAGGAGAGCGACCAGATCATGCTGGTCACCGACGGGGGCCAGCTCATCCGCTGCCCCGTCGCCGGCATTCGGGTCGCCGGGCGCAACACCCAGGGCGTCATCATCTTCAAGACCGATGGCGAGAAGGTCGTCTCCGTCGAGCGCATCAGCGAGGCGGACGAGGGGCCCGAGGACGGCGAGGCGAACGGTATCGTCGACGGCGAGGTCACGGGCGAGTAGCACCGGGCGCAGCCCGCCACAAGGCGGCGAGCGCGCGGCGCCGCCTGCCGCGTGCGCACCGCTCAGGCTCGGGGCTGTGGCTGGGGGGCAAGGAGCCGACGACCGCAGTCGGAAGCACCTTGCCGGCGACGGCTCAGGCCGGGGCGATGAACCGGCGCATCCTGTCGCGGATCGCGGCGAGCCCCGTCGGCGGAGGTACGTCCCCGTCCTCCGGGGTCGCCTCCAGCAGCAGGCCGGCCAACCGCACGCGATCGTCCGCCACGTCATGGGCGATGAGGATGGCATCGCCGAAATCGAGCCGGTCGCCCTCCTGCGGGGCCCCGTCCAGCCGGTCGGCGAACAGCTCCGCGATCGACATGCCGCGCTCCTGCCCGTCGATCTCGAGGCCGTAGAGGTCAGCCACGGCGCCCGCGCTGAGAGTGGCGTCGAACGGGAACTCCGGCACGGCGTCGGGAGCGGGCAGGGTGCCATCCACGGCGAAGAAGCGGTCGAGGCGGCTGAGTCGCTGGGTCGGCGCGATGAAATAGCCGTAGTCGCCGGTCTTCAGCGCGCCGGCTTCGCCCGGCTCGAGAATGCTTTCGTTGCGGATCACCATCACCGGCTTGACCCAGCGGGGCAGGGCACGATGCCGCGTGGCGGGGCTCGGGTCGATCAGCGGATAGCCGACGAGCTCGGCGTCGAGCTGGCCCGGCAGGTCGATGTCGATGCGTCGCACCTCAGGGGCAGGATCGCGCAGCGCCACGCCGTTGCGCCGCGCCGCGAAGCCGATCGTCCAACCCTGGACGACGAGCGACACGACGACGACGACGAAGGCGACATTGAAGAAGATTTCCGCGTTGGGCAGGCCGGCGAGCGTGGGGATCGTCGCCAGGAAGATCGAGACGCCGCCGCGCAGCCCGACCCAGGAGACGAACGTCATCTCGCGCCGGTTGAAGCCAAACGGTGCCAGACACGCGAACACGGCGAGCGGTCGGCCGACCGCCATCAGGAACACCGCGATGGCGATAGCCGGCGCCAGCAGGGGCACGAGGCGCGAGGGCGTGACGAGCAGTCCCAGCAGCGTGAACAGGATGATCTGGCAGATCCAGGTCGCCGTGTCGTGGAAGGTGATGATGGAGCCGTAGGCGCGGATCGGCCGGTTGCCCAGGACGAGGCCGGCCACGTAAGCGGCGAGGAACCCGCTGCCGTCCAGCGACTGTGCCAGCGCGAACATCGTCACCGCCGCGGTCACGACGAAGGCCGGATGCAGGCCGGTGGGCAGGGTGAGGCGGTTCAACACGGCCACCAGCGCGAAGCCGCCCGTCACGCCGACGGCGACGCCGACGGTGACGGCGCGCAGGACCGCGACCACGATGTGGAGCCAGTCCTCGGCCGGGAACCCGAGCGCGATCTCGACGAGGATGAGGGTGAGAAGCACGGCGACCGGGTCGTTCGTGCTCGATTCGACCTCCAGCGTGGCGCCGACGCGGCGGCGCAGCTGCAGCCCGCCGGTGCGCAGCAGGAAGAACACGACGGCCGCGTCGGTCGAGGCCACGATGGCCCCAATCAGAAGCCCCTGGACGATGGTGAGGTCGAGCAGCGCGACCGCGACGAGGCCGGTCATCGTCGCAGTCATCAGCACGCCGACGGTGGCGAGCGTGCCGGCGGGTCCCAGCACCGAGCGCACCGTCGCGGTGCGGGTGCGCAGCCCGCCGTCGAACAGGATGATCGCCAGCGCCGCCGAGCCGATGATGTAGGTGAGGCGGTAATCGCTGAAGAGGACGCCGCCGACGCCGTCCTCGCCCGCGAGCATGCCGGTGCCGAGGAAGACGAGCAGGATCGGCACGCCGAAGCGCGACGCGGCCAGGCTCGACAGGATGCCGACGAGCATCAGCGCCGAGCTGAACAGAAGCGTCACATGGGCGTGCAGGAGTTCGATCATGAAACCAGTATTCGGCCCCGCGCCGGTGGTCGCAACCGCCCGGGGGCAGAAATCCGCATGATCGGGCCGTTCATTTTGCCCCGCTGGTTCGCCGGAGGCCTTTCTGGGCGCGAAACCGGCGCGCCCGCTCGTTGCTTGCCCGGTCCTCGCACAATCTGTAATCAAGGCGGCGATGAGCGCGCCCTCCGCCCCACGTACCGCCTTCTATGCAGGCTCGTTCGATCCCGTGACGAACGGGCACCTGGACGTGATCCGCCATGCGTGCCGGCTGTTCGACCGCCTCGTGGTGGCCATCGGTATCCATCCGGGCAAGACGCCGCTGTTTCCGGTCGAGGACCGGGCGCAGATGATCCTGTCGCAGAGCAAGGCGATGGCGCAGCAGGCCGGTTGCGTGGTCGAGGTCACGACCTTCGCCGACCTCGCCATCGTGGCGGCCCGGCGGGCTGGCGCCACGGCGCTGATCCGTGGCCTCCGCGACGGCACGGATCTCGACTACGAAATGCAGATGGCGGGCATGAACGACGCGATGGCGCCCGATATCCAGACTGTCTTTCTTCCCGCTTCCGCGCTCGTGCGGCCCATTACCGCCACTTTGGTGCGGCAGGTGGCGGCGATGGGCGGGGACGTGTCGCCTTTCGTGCCCGACGAGGTCGCGGCGCGGCTGAAGGCGCGATTCGCCCAGTAACGATCTCGAACCGGCGCAACGCCGTCCTGTCACGGGGAGGAACAATGCTTCGCATCCT
>JAIYAB010000463.1 GCA_027489275.1 Hyphomicrobiales bacterium | reverse complement strand
GGACGGAGCTCGCCTTCGACCTGCCGTCCATCACGCGCGACATGATCATCACGATCTCCGGGCTGGTGATCCTGTTCGCGGGCGCGCTGGACGGGCTGTTCCGCCGGCCGCTCGGCGTGTTCTTCGCCCGCCGCAAGGGAGCCTGACCCGTGGACTGGCTGCCCATCGCGCTCAACGTCATCGACAGCACGGCCCGACTCGCGGTGCCCTTGCTGCTCGCCTGCCTCGCCGGCCTGTGGTCGGAGCGCTCGGGCGTCGTCGACATCGGGCTCGAGGGCAAGATGCTGGTCGCGGCCTTTGCCGGCGCGGCGGCGGCGCATGCGACGGGCAGCGCCTGGATGGGCCTGCTCGCCGGGATCTTCGCCTCGGTGCTGTTCTCGCTGGTGCACGGGTTCGCGGCGATCACCCAGCGCGGCAACCAGATCGTCTCGGGCGTGGCCATCAACATGCTGGCGGCTGGGCTCACGGCGCTCGTCGGCAACGCCTGGTACGGCCAGGGCGGACGCACGCCGCCGCTGGAGGGCGCGCAGCGCTTCCAGCCGATCGAACTGCCCTTCGCGGCGGCGGTGGCGGACGTTCCGGTCGTCGGCACGCTCTATTCGGAGATCGTGTCGGGCCACAACGTGCTGGTCTATTTCGCGGTCGCCGCCACCATCGTCACGGCGTGGGTGCTGGCGAACACGCGGTTCGGCCTGCGGCTGCGCGCCGTGGGCGAGAACCCAGCGGCCGTCGACACGGCGGGCATTTCGGTGACGGCGCTGCGCTATGCCGCAGTGGTGATCGCCGGCGTGCTGTGCGGCCTCGGCGGCGCCTATCTGTCGGTGGGGCAGGCGGCGGGGTTCCTGCCGCTGATGACGGCCGGCAAGGGCTTCATCGCGCTCGCCGCGCTGATCTTCGCCAAGTGGCGGGCGTGGCCGGCGTTCTGGACGTGCCTGCTGTTCGGCCTGCTCGACGCGGTCGCCATCCGCCTCCAGGGCGTCGCGTTGCCGGGCGTGGGCGAACTGCCCGTGCAGGCCATCCAGGCGCTGCCCTATGCGCTGACGGTGGTGCTGCTCGCCGGGTTCATCGGACGGGCGATCCCGCCCAAGGCGAGTGGGCTGCCCTACGTGAAGGAGCGCTGAGTGTGAGGGAGCGCTGACATGACCGACTCGCCGGAAGACCTGTTCGAGGCCGCGTTCGCCGTGCGGGAGATGGCCTACGTGCCCTATTCGCACTACGGCGTCGGCGCGGCGCTGCGCGCGGCGTCGGGGCGCATCTATTCCGGCTGCAACGTCGAGAATGCGGCCTATCCCGTCGGAACCTGCGCGGAAGCGGGCGCCATCGCGGCGATGGTAGCCGGCGGGGACCGCGATCTCGTCGAAATCGCAGTCGTCGCGGAGGGCGGCGCGCTGGTGACGCCGTGCGGCGGATGCCGGCAGCGGATCGTCGAGTTCGGCGGGCCGAAGGCGGCAGTGTGGGCAGGCGACTTGCGCGGGCGTCGCCGCCGCATTACGGCAGAGGACCTGCTTCCGCTGGCGTTCGGCCCCAAGTCGATGGCGCCGGACACGGGCGAGCAGGAGCCGGACTGACCGGGCGCGCCGGTCGCCCCTGACCGCTGGTACCCGCATGACAACGCTCGTCGACGACGCCGTCGCCTACCTTCGACCCCGGATCGGCGGGGACATCGACCTTGCGGTCGTCCTCGGCACGGGGCTCGGCGGCTTCGCCGAGGCGGTGCCGGACCCCGTCGAGGTGCCGTACGCGGACATTCCGGGCTTTCCGCAGGGCAACGTGACCGGCCACGCGCATCGCGTCGTCGCCGGCGTGCTGGAAGGGCGCCGCATCCTCGTGCTGCAGGGGCGCTCGCACTATTACGAGACGGGCGACGCGGCGATCATGCGCACGCCCATCGAGACGCTGAAGCGGCTCGGCGTGTCGACGCTGCTGCTCACCAACGCCGCCGGCTCGCTGAAGCGCGACATCCAGCCGGGGCAGTTGTGCCTGATCAGCGACCACATCAACCTGTCGGGCACCAACCCCCTAATCGGCGACCGCGGCGACGGACGTTTCGTGCCGATGAACGACGCCTACTCGCCGCGCCTGCGCCAGCGGATGAAGCGGGCGGCGATGTCGGCGGGCGTGCGTGTCCACGAGGGCGTCTATTGCTGGATGAGCGGGCCGTCCTTCGAGACGCCGGCCGAGATCAAGATGATCCGCAACCTCGGCGCCGACCTCGTCGGCATGTCGACGGTGCCGGAGACGATCCTCGCGCGTCGTTTCGGCATGGATGTGATCGCCGTCTCGATCGTGACGAATTTCGGTGCAGGACTGGAGACGGCGGCGGCCCCCTCGCACGAGGAGACCAAGCAGGTCGCCTCCACGGGGGGTATCGCGCTGCGCCGCCTGCTCAACGCTTTCCTGAAAGGCCTCGACGATGTCACCTGACGCCGATGCCGCCCTTGCACGCCGCCTGATCGGCCTGCTCGACCTCACCAATCTCGAGGCCAATTGCGGGCCGGCGGAGATCAAGGCGCTGACGGCGCGCGCGCTGGGCCCGCCGGCTTCCGTCGCGGCGGTTTGCCTTTGGCCGCAATTCGTCGGCGAGGCCGCCCGCGCGCTGAAGGACAGCGGCGTGGCGGTGGCGACCGTCATCAACTTCCCCGCCGGCGGCGAGGATCTCGAGCGCGTGCTCGAGGATATGGACGAAGCGCTGGGCGACGGCGCGGACGAGATCGACCTCGTGCTGCCCTACAAGGCCGTGCTGCGCGGCGACACGCAGATTGCCTCCGACATGATCCGCGAATCGAAGGGGATCATCGGCGAGGGCCGGCTGCTGAAGGTCATCCTGGAGACCGGCGCGATGCCGGACATGGAGACCGTGGCAGCGGCGTCGCGGCTCGCCATCGCGGCGGGCGCGGACTTCCTGAAGACGTCCACCGGCAAGATCGCCGTATCGGCGACCCCGGAGGCGGCGAGGACCATGCTGGCCGAGATCGCCCGGGCGGGTCGGCCGGTCGGCTTCAAGGCGGCGGGAGGCATCCGCACGCTGGCCGACGCCGCGCTCTACCTGCGCCTCGCCGAGGAGGCGATGGGCGCCGGATGGGCAACGCGCGAGACCTTCCGCATCGGCGCCAGCAGCCTGCACGCCGCGCTGGCGGCGGTCATCGGCGGTCCGCCGGTCGCGCCCGGCAAGGGCTCGTACTGAGATGCTGCCGCAGGAGATCATCCGCAAGAAGCGCGACGGCGCCGAGCTCAGCACCGGCGAAATCGCCTTCATGATCCACGGGCTGGTCAGCGGCTCCGTCACCGAGGGGCAGGCGGCCGCGCTGGCCATGGCCGTGTTCTTCCGCGGGATGACGATCCGCGAGCGCGTGGCGTTGACGCAGGCGATGGTCGGTTCGGGCTCGACCCTGAGCTGGGACCTCGACGGGCCGGTGCTCGACAAGCACTCGACCGGCGGCGTCGGCGACAATGTCAGCCTGATGCTCGCGCCCGCCGTGGCGGCCTGCGGCGGCTTCGTGCCGATGATTTCCGGCCGCGGCCTCGGCCACACCGGCGGCACGCTCGACAAGCTCGATTCGATCCCCGGCTACACGGCGCAGCCCGACATCGCGCTGTTTCGCAAGGCGGTGTCCGAGGCGGGATGCGCGATCATCGGCCAGACGGACGATCTCGCCCCCGCCGACAAGCGCCTCTACGCGATCCGCGACGTGACGGCGACGGTGGAGTCCATCCCGCTCATCACGGCGTCGATCCTGTCCAAGAAACTGGCCGCCGGCCTCGACGGTCTGGTGATGGACGTGAAGACCGGCTCG
>JAIYAB010000399.1 GCA_027489275.1 Hyphomicrobiales bacterium | reverse complement strand
GATCATGCAGCGCCACGGGATTACGGTGGCGCCGGCCGACGACACGTTGCTGCTGTCCTATATCCTCGACGCCGGGCGGACGGGGCACGGGATGGACGAGCTCTCGGAGACCCTGCTGGGGCACAAGCCGATCCAGTTCGGCGAGGTGGCTGGAACGGGCAAGAGCTTCATCGGCTTTGCCCGGGTCTCGATCGAGCGCGCGACCGAATATGCCGCGGAGGATGCCGACGTCACGCTGCGGTTGTGGCAGCTTCTCAAGCCGCGGCTGTCGGCCGAAGGCATGGCTACGGCCTATGAAAGGCTCGAAAGGCCCCTGATTCCCGTGCTGGCCCGCATGGAATCGCGCGGAATCTCGATTGATCGGCAGATTCTGTCGCGCCTGTCGGGAGAGTTCGCGCAAGGGATGGCGCGGCTGGAGGCGGAGATCCACGGACTGGCGGGAGAGCCGTTCAACCTGGGATCGCCGAAGCAGCTGGGCGACATCCTGTTCGGCAAGATGGGCCTCCCGGGCGCCAAGAAGACCGCCACAGGAGCCTGGTCGACCTCCGTCAGCGTGCTGGAAGAGCTTGCAGAACAAGGACATGAGCTGCCGGCCCGGATCATTGCATGGCGGCAGCTCTCCAAGCTGAAGTCGACCTACACCGATGCCCTGCCGGGCTACGTTCATCCGCAGACCAAGCGGGTGCACACCTGCTTCTCGATGGCCTCGACGACGACGGGGCGGCTTTCGTCTTCGGAACCCAATCTCCAGAACATCCCCGTGCGGACGGAAGAGGGTCGGCGTATTCGCACAGCATTCGTGGCGACGCCGGGCCACCGGCTGATGTCGGCCGACTACTCGCAGATCGAACTGCGGGTGCTCGCCCACATCGCCGATATTCCGCAGTTGCGGCAGGCCTTTGCGGAGGGCATCGACATTCATGCGATGACCGCCTCCGAGATGTTCGGCGTGCCGGTGAAGGGGATGGACCCGCAGGTGCGGCGGCGCGCCAAGGCCATCAACTTCGGAATCATCTACGGAATTTCGGCGTTCGGCCTCGCCAACCAGCTCGGGATCGGCCGAGAGGAGGCGGGCGCATATATCCGAAAGTATTTCGAGCGCTTCCCGGGCATCCGCGACTATATGGACGCGACGAAACGCTTCGCACGCTCGAACGGATACGTGACGACGATTTTTGGTCGTCGGGCGCATTATCCGCAGATCAATGCGAAGAACCCCTCCGAGCGCGCCTTCATGGAGCGCGCGGCAATCAACGCGCCGATCCAGGGGTCGGCGGCAGACATCATTCGTCGAGCCATGGTGCGCATGGAACCGGCCCTCGCCAGGGCCGGGCTCGGCGCGCGTATGTTGTTGCAGGTCCACGACGAATTGGTGTTCGAGGTGGCCGAGGACGAGGTCGAGGCGACGCTGCCGGTGGTGCGCTCGGTGATGATCGACGCGCCGCACCCGGCGGTCACCCTGTCGGTACCTCTTCAGGTTGATGCGCGAGCCGCCAGCAACTGGGAAGAGGCGCACTGAGCCACCGCGCGCAGGATCGCCAGCCGCCGCGGACGCGTCGGGTGCGCTCCGGACCCTGGAGGTTATACGTTGCGTCTAGTTTGCTATAAATTTTTGAATACGCTTCCTGGGTTGTATTTTTTGTCTCGCCCGCGCCTCGGTAGTGTTCCGGTGGTGTCCGTATTGCGGTGGGGCTGACACGTTGTGCGTCCTTCGAGACGCGACCTGCGGTCGCTCCTCAGGATGGGGAGACACAGAGGGAGAGCCGGGGCGGCGACCTGCGGGCTCTTGCTCCGCGGGACCGGAGTCAGCGCGGGCCGGCGGGGGTGAAGTCACGGGAGGCGCGCATGCGGCGGGCGACGCGGCCGGCCGTTTCGGCGCGCGAGGCCATGTCGGTTTCCGCCTGCTCCAGCACCACGGAGAGCGCGTCCCGGACCCAGGCGGGGATGGAGCGTTTGCGGGTGGTCCACTGGTGGACGGTTGCGGGAGAGAGGGCCTTGCCGCGGACGGTGCCGAGGCTGGTGGCCAGCGGCGTCTGCCAGCGCTCGCCGTGCAGGAGTTCGCCGACGTAGCGCAGGACGGCGGGGGTCACTCCCGGGCCGTCGGGCAGGGCTTCATCCTGCAGGGCCGCGGGGGCGGTGTGCTGGTTCATTCCGAAGGCTTGGGCTCGGACGGATCGTGAAAAAAGAGGCGGCGCGGATGCGGGATCCGCGCCGCCGGGTCGTTGTCAGGCGGCCGCAGAGGCCTTCGTCGGGACGGTCGAGATGGTCTTCAGGACCTGCGACGCGATCTGGTAGGGGTCCCCCTGGGAGTTCGGGCGACGATCCTCGAGATAGCCCTTGTAGCCGTTGTTGACGAAGCTGTGCGGGATGCGGATCGATGCCCCGCGATCCGCCACGCCGTAGCTGAAGGTGTGGATCGAGGCGGTCTCGTGCTTGCCCGTCAGACGCATGTGGTTGTCCGGGCCGTAGACGGCGATGTGGTCCTCGCGGGCCGCGGCGAAGGCCGCCATCAGCGCCTCGAAATACTCCTTGCCGCCCACTTCGCGCATGTACTTCGTCGAGAAGTTGCAGTGCATGCCCGAGCCGTTCCAGTCGGTGTCGCCGAGCGGCTTGCAGTGGTACTCGACGTCGATGCCGTAGCGCTCGGTCAGGCGCTCGAGGAAGTAGCGGGCAATCCACATCTCGTCGGCGGCGCGCTTTGAGCCCTTGCCGAAGATCTGGAATTCCCACTGGCCCTTGGCCACCTCGGCGTTGATGCCCTCGTGGTTCAGGCCGGCCGCGAGGCAGATGTCGAGATGCTCCTCGACGATCTTGCGGGCGACATCGCCGACGTTCTTGTAGCCGACGCCGGTGTAGTAGGGGCCCTGCGGGGCCGGATAGCCGTATTCGGGGAAGCCGATCGGACGGCCGCCCTTGTACAGGAAGTACTCCTGCTCGAAGCCGAACCACGCGCCCTCGTCGTCGAGGATGGTGGCGCGCTTGTTGGAGGAGTGCGGGGTGACGCCGTCGGGCATCATGACCTCGCACATCACCACCGCGCCGTTGGTGCGGGTGATGTCCGGCACGATGCGGACGGGCTTGAGGACGCAGTCGGAGCTGTGCCCCTCGGCCTGCATCGTCGAGCTGCCGTCGAAGCCCCACAGCGGAAGCTGCTCGAGCGTCGGGAACGCGTCGAACTCCTTGATCTGGGTCTTGCCGCGCAGGTTCGGCGTCGGGGTGTATCCGTCCAACCAGATGTATTCCAACTTGTACTTCGTCATCTCGAATCGCTCGCTGTCAGTGCTGAACGGTCGCCCCGACAGGCCGGGGACGAAACCCGCCCGTCCGGCCCGCGCCAAGGCGCTAACGAAAAACAAGCATGCTGCGTGCCATCCTGCTCCGGGTGGCCTCATCCGGGCCGCCATGGCGCGCTTTCGGTCGACAAGCGACCGGAAACGCGCCATGCATGAGATCAAGAAAAGTGCAGATGCCTGGAACCGAAGCAGCCCCCCGCACGTTTCGACCTTGGGCTTGGGCAATGAGGAGGCAGCGATGCGCAAGGAATCAGGACGCCCGACGGCGACGATCCACCCGTTTCCGGTGAGGCCCAAGGCGAAAGTCGCGGAGACGGCAGCCCGGAGCGGCTCGGTGGCCTGCTTCGATTCCTGGTACCACGACGAAGCCATTCAGGAAGAAGCCGTTCCGGCCCCCGGTCGCGATCCGCTTCCGCCCGTCCCGAGGCTTCGCCCCGTCTGAGGCTGCCCCCGCTCAGCCGAAGATCGACCAGCCCATCCGCTTCGACAGCTCCTGCAGCGCGACGCGGCCGAGATGGGAATTGCCGGACGCGTCGAGCCCCGGCGACCACACGGCGATGGACGCCTGCCCCGGCACGATGGCGAGGACGCCGCCGCCGACGCCGCTCTTGCCCGGCAGGCCCACCCGGTAGGCAAACTCCCCCGATCCGTCATAGTGGCCGCAGGTCAGCATCAGCGCGTTGATGCGGCGCGCCCGCTGCGGGCCGATGACGGCGTGGCCGGTGGTGGGATGCCGGCCGCCATGGGCGAGGAACCGGCCGGCCATGGCGAGCTGCCGGCAGGACATGGCGATGGCGCAGTGGTGGAAGTAGACCCCCAGCGTGAAGTCGACCGGGTTGGTGATCACGCCGAACGACTTCATGTAGTTGGCGAGCGCCGCGTTGCGGAAGCCGGTGCGCTGCTCGGAGGCGGCGACGCGCTCGTCGATCGAGACGGTGTCGTCATCGCTGACGAAGCGCATGAAGCGCAGGATTTCGCCCAGCGCCTCGCGCGGCTTGTGCCCTGCCAGGATCAGGTCCGTCACCGCGATCGCGCCGGCGTTGATGAAGGGGTTGCGCGGAATGCCGCGCTCGTATTCGAGCTGGACGACCGAGTTGAAGGCGCTGCCAGAGGGCTCCCGGCCGACCCGCTCCCACAGCCGATCGCCGGCCATGCCAAGCGCCAGCGTCAGGGTGAACACCTTCGAGATGCTCTGGATGGAAAAGGGAACGGCGGCGTCGCCCCCTTCCGCCACGTTGCCCTGCGCGTCGACGACGCACAGGCCGAAGGCGCCGGGATCGACCTGCGCGAGTTCGGGGATATAGCTCGCCACCGTGCCGCGGTCGCGGCGCTGCTTCATGTCGGCGCTGATCTCGCGCACGGCTTCGGCGAGGCGGGCGTCCGGCGCGCTCATCGCGACGGCAGCCGGGGCAGGCGGCGGCCGGGCGGCCGGCCGATGGGCAGGTCTGTCACGCCGCCGCTCCCTCAGCCCGAATTGCGCAGGCCGGCGGCAATGCCGTTGATCGAGATGAGGATGCCGTGCTGGGCCTTCATGTCGACCTGCCCGGCGCGCCAACGGCGCAGGAGCTCCACCTGGAGGTGGTTCAGCGGCGCGATGTAGGCGAAGCGGTGGGCGATGGAGCGGGCCAGCAGGGGATTGTCGGCGAGCCGGCGGCTCTCCCCCGTGAGGGATTCGAACGCCTTCACCGTGCGGTCCCATTCCGCCTCGATTTCAGCGAAGATCCCGTGGCCGAGCGCCTTGTCCGGCACCAGTTCGGCATAGCGGCGCGCCATGGCGAGGTCGGCCTTCGCCAGCACCATGTCCATGTTGGACAGCAGCGTGCGGAAGAACGGCCATTCGGCCACCATGCGGCGCAGCAGCGCGAGGCGCGGCCCGGGATCCTCCGCGACGAAGGCCTCGACCGCGGCGCCGAAGCCGAACCAGCCCGGCAGGGTGACCCGGCTCTGCCCCCAGGAGAACCCCCACGGGATCGCCCGCAGATCCTCGATGCGGCGTGACGCCTTGCGGGAGGCGGGACGCGAGCCGATGTTGAGCTCGGCGATCTCGGCGATGGGCGTCGCCGCGAAGAAGTAGTCGGTGAAGCCGGGGGTTTCGTAGACCAGCCGGCGGTAGGCCGCCATGCTCGCCGCCGAGAGCGCCGCGGCCGCCTCCAGGAACGCGTCGGGCGGCGGCGTGCGCGTGGGCAGCAGGGTGGCTTCGAGCGTCGCCGCCATCAGCGTCTCGAGATTGTGCCGGCCGATGACGGGGTTGGCGTATTTCGCCGCGATGACCTCGCCCTGCTCGGTCAGGCGGATCTGGCCCTTCACGGTGCCGGGCGGCTGGGCGAGAATGGCCTGGTGGCTCGGCCCGCCGCCGCGCCCCACGGTGCCGCCGCGGCCGTGGAACAGGCGCAGCGTGAGGCCGGGCTTGGCCTGGAAGAGCTTCGCCAGCGCGGTGGAGGCGCGGTAGAGCTCCCAGTTCGAGGTGAAGTAGCCGCCGTCCTTGTTGCTGTCGGAATAGCCCAGCATCACGTCCTGCTCGGCCCCGGAGGCGCGGATGAGCGCCTCGATGCCCGGCAGCGCGTAGAAGGCGCGCATGATGCCCTCCGCCGCGCGCAGGTCCTCGATCGTCTCGAAGAGCGGCACGACGATGAGATCCACCTGCGCACGCGACGCCTCGGCCGGGGCCAGCGTGCCGCGCAGCAGGCCGCACTCCTTCTGCAGGACCAGCACCTCCAGCAGGTCGCTGACCGTCTCGGTGTGGCTGATGATGTAGTGGCGGATGGCATCGCGGCCGAAGGAGGCGCGCAGCTCGCGCGCCGCCTCGAAGATCGCGAGCTCGCCCTGCGTCGCCTCGGAATAGGTTGCGGTGCGCACGGCGAGCCCGCGCGGGTCCTGCAGCAGGCGCATCAGCAGGGCCTGCCTGGCCTCCTCGGCGAGGCCGGCATAGTCGGGCTCGATGCGGGCGGCGGCGAGCAGCTCGGCGACGACGGCCTCGTGCCGGTCGGAGTTCTGCCGCAGGTCGGTGGTGGCAAGGTGGAAGCCGAAGACCTGGACGGCGCGGATGAGCGGGCCGAGGCGGGGACCGATCATCGCGACGCCATGGTTGCGGCGCAGCGAATCCTCGACGACGCGCAGGTCGCGCAGCAGCTCGGCCGGAGCGGCGTAGGGAGCGGCGGGCGCGACCGCGTGGCGCAGCGCCTCCGTGCCGGTGAGCGCGCGCAACGTGCCGGCGAGGCGGGCGTAGACGCCGATCAGCGCCCGGCGATAGGGCTCGTCGCCGCGATGGGGGTTGTCGTCGCCGGAGGCCTCGGCCAGCGCCTCCAGGTCGGCGGTGCAGCCGACCAGCGTGCGCGAGACGGAGAGCTCGGCGCCGAGCTCGTGGACCTCGGTGAGGTAGTGGCGCAGCACCGTCTCCGACTGGCGGGCGAGAGCGGCGCGCAGGGTGCCGGCGTCGACATTGGGGTTGCCGTCGCGGTCGCCGCCGATCCAGTTGCCCATGCGCAGGAAGGTGGCGACGGGACGGCCGAGCTTCTCCTCCAGCTCGGCGTAGAGGCGGGGGATCTCGCGCAGGAAGGTGGAGCGGTAGTAGCCCAGGACGTTCTCGATCTCGTCGAGCACGGTGAGCCGGGCGAAGCGCAGGACGCGCGTCTGCCAGAGCTGGGAGATGCGGGCGCGCAGCATGGCCTCGTTGGCGCGCTTCGCGCGGGCGCCGCGCAGGCCCTCGCGCTGGTCGAGCAGCTCTGAGATGGCGCGCTCGGCGTCGAGGATGCTCTTGCGCTGCACCTCGGTGGGGTGGGCGGTGAGGACGGGTGAGATGTAGGCGGAGGACAGCGCGCGGACGATGCGGTCGGCATCGATGCCGGCGGCGCTCAGCGTGTCGATGGTGCGGGCGAGCGAGCCCTCCTCGTCCTCGGGCGCGAGGTCCTGCGCGGCGCGGCGGCGGACGTGGTGGCGGTCCTCGGCGAGGTTGGCGAGGTGCGAGAAGAAGCTGAACGCCCGGATGACGGAGACCGTCTCGTCCGGGCTCAGGTGCTTCAGCAGGGTGTCGAGGTCGCGCCCGGCCTGCTCGTCGGCCTTGCGCTGGAAGGCGACGCTCAGCCGGCGGATCGCCTCGATCAGCTCGAAGGCGTTCTCGCCGTCCTGCTCGCGCACGGTCTCGCCCAGGATCTGGCCGAGCAGCCGCGTGTCGCCGACGAGCTGCTCGTCCTGGTCGGGGGTCCACCGGGACGGTGTCGCCGGGGCGGGATGGTGGTTCATGGCGTCGCCGCTCGTCGAGGAAGACCGGTCCTGCGAGGCAACGAGCGTGCCAGCGGAGGCAACCGGGGCGGCCGACGCGCGGCCGGCCGCCCCGGCGGCGGGCCTACTTGCCGGTCTTCACGCGGGTCCACAGCCGGGTGATCTGCTTCTGCAGCTTGTCGTCCGGCGAGGTGTTGGTGAACAGGCGCTTCAGCACCGCGTCGTTGGGATAGATGCCCGGGTTGTTGAGGACCTCGGGCTTCACCAGAGGCCGCGAGGCGGCGTTGCCGTTGGCGTAGTTCACGAAATTGGTGTTCCGCGCGGCGATGTCGGGGCGCATCATGAAGTCGATGAAGGCGTAGGCGTTGTCCTTGTTCGGCGCGTCGGTGGGGATCACCATCGAGTCGAACCACATCAGGGCGCCCTCCTTCGGGATGGCGTAGGCCACCTCGACGCCGTTCTTCGCCTCCTCGGCGCGCTTCCTCGCCTGCAGCATGTCGCCGGAATAGCCGACGACGAGGCACACGTCGCCGTTGGCGAGCGCGTTGATGTACTCGGACGAGTGGAACTTGCGCACCGCGCCGCGCACCTTCATCAGCGCGTCGGCGGCCTTCTGGAAGTCGGCGCCGTTCTTGCTGTCGGGGTTGAGGCCGATGGCGCGCAGCACGCCGGGGAACAGGTCCTCCGGCGAATCCAGCATCATCACGCCGCAGTCCTTGAACTTGTTGACGATCTCCGGCTTGAGCACGATGTCCCAGCTGTCGACGGGCCGGTCGCCCAGCCGCTCCTTCGCCTTGGCGACGTTGTAGCCGATGCCGGTGGTGCCCCACATGTAGTTCACGGCGTGGGCGTTGCCGGGATCGAAGGCCCGCAGCCGCTCGGCGATCTCCGGCCACTGGTTCTTCAGGTTGGGGAGCTTCGCCCTGTCGAGCTTCTGGAACACGCCGGCGGCGACCATGCGCTGCAGGAACGGGCCGGAGGGAATGACGATGTCGTAGCCGGACTTGCCGGCCATCATCTTCGTCTCGACGATCTCGTTGTTGTCGTAGGTGTCGTAGACGACCTTGATCCCGGTCTCCTTGGTGAAATCCTCGAGCACGGTGGGGTCGATATAGTCCGTCCAGTTGTAGACGTTGACGACCTTGTCCTGCGCGTGCGCAGCGCCTGCGCCGAGGGCCAGCGCCACGCCGAGCGCCAGTACGGTGTGCTTCATCATGAGCTCCGGAAAATGCGACATGGTCTGGTGACCGGGACGATCTGGATCGGCCCGTTGTAATGCAATCGCGGGGCCGGTTCGAACCGTATGTGGCGGAAGCCGCCCCGTTGTCCAGCGGCCCCGCCGCCGGCGCAAGGCCGAAGGCGCTATGCCCGCGCGCGCGCCACAGTCTCCAGCCGGGCGAGCGCGCCGTCGAGCACCGCGTCCCGCTTGGCGAAGCAGAAGCGGACGACGGACCGGATGGCGTCCTGCGCGTAGAACGCCGACACCGGGATCGCCGCGACGCCGTGCTCGCGCACCAGGCGCTCGCAGAAGGCGACGTCGTCCGTCTCGCCCAGCGGCGCCAGATCGACGGTCAGGAAATAGGTGCCCGCGCTCGGCAGCACCGTGAAGCCGCGCTCGCGCAGGCCGGCGGTGAAGCGGTCGCGGCTGCGCTGGAGATCGGCGCGCATGCCGGCGAAATAGGCGTCGTCCTTGCCCAGCCCATATGCGACGGCGGTCTGCAGGTTGGGCGGCGTCGTGAAGGTGATGAACTGGTGCGCCTTGGCGAGCACGCGCATCAGCTCCGGCGCGGCGCAGACGAAGCCGACCTTCCAGCCGGTGAGCGAGAAGATCTTTCCGGCCGAGCCGATCTTGACGCAGCGCTCCCACATGCCGGGGACGGCGAGCATGGAGACGCGGGCGTGCCCGTCGAACACGACGTGCTCCCAGACCTCGTCGCACAGGGCGACGGTATCGTTGCGCTCGAAGAAGCGGGCGAGCAGCGCGAGGTCCTCGGCCGGCGCGACGCTTCCCGAGGG
>JAIYAB010000316.1 GCA_027489275.1 Hyphomicrobiales bacterium | reverse complement strand
TGCGCATGGCGCTCGGTGGCGTCCGTGACGAAGCCGAAATCCGTGGTCACCGCCGCACTTACATCGGCTCGATGCCCGGCAAGATCGTGCAGTCGATGCGCAAGGCGAAGACCAACAACCCGCTCTTCCTGCTCGACGAAATCGACAAGATGGGCATGGACTTCCGCGGCGATCCGTCGTCGGCGCTCCTCGAGGTGCTGGATCCCGAGCAGAATTCCTCGTTCAACGACCATTACCTCGAGGTCGACTATGACCTGTCGAACGTGATGTTCGTGACGACGGCGAACACGCTCAACATCCCGCCGCCTCTCCTGGACCGCATGGAGGTGATCCGCATCGCCGGATACACCGAGGAGGAGAAGGTCGAGATCGCGCGTCGCCACCTGATCCCGGAGGCCGTGAAGAAGCACGGCCTGCAGGAGAAGGAGTGGTCGATCGACGACGAGGCCCTGCAGATGCTGATCCGGCGCTACACGCGCGAGGCCGGCGTCCGCAATCTCGCCCGCGAGCTCTCCAACCTCGCCCGCAAGGCGGTGAAGGAGATCCTGCTGTCGAAGAAGAAGAAGGTGCCCGTCACCGTCAAGACGCTGCCGGACTTCCTCGGCGTCCCCAAGTATCGCTACGGCGAGACGGAGACCGAGGACCAGGTCGGCGTCGTCACGGGGCTGGCGTGGACCGAGGTAGGCGGCGAGCTGCTGACGATCGAAGGCGTGATGATGCCCGGCCGCGGAAAGATGACCGTGACGGGCAACCTCAAGGAGGTCATGAAGGAATCGATTTCCGCTGCGGCGAGCTACGTCCGCTCGCGGGCCATCGATTTCGGCCTCGAGCCGCCGATGTTCGACAAGCGGGACATCCATGTCCACGTGCCGGAAGGCGCGACGCCGAAGGACGGCCCGTCCGCCGGCATCGGCATGGCGACGGCCATCGTGTCCGTGCTCACCTCCATTCCGGTGCGCCACGACATTGCGATGACCGGCGAGGTGACGCTGCGCGGCCGGGTGCTGCCGATCGGCGGCCTCAAGGAGAAGCTCCTCGCGGCGCTGCGCGGCGGCGTGAAGAAGGTGCTGATCCCCGAGGAGAACGCCAAGGACCTCGCGGACCTGCCAGTCAGCGTGAAGAACGGCATGGAGATCGTCCCGGTGTCGCGCATGGAGGAGGTGATCCGTCACGCCCTCGTGCGCCAGCCGCAGCCGATCGAGTGGGAAGAGGACGTGTCGCCGGTCAAGGCGGCGACGCCGGCGGCCGAAGAGGATGCGACGGGCGTTGTCGCCCACTGACCCGCTTCAGCGCGTCGAATGATGCGATTATGCTCCCCGCGCCCGTTTGGGGTCGCGGGGAGTTTTTTCATGAGGACCATTCTTTTCGTCTGTTTCATCGCCTGTCTCGCCCAGCCCGCCGCCGCCTGCGACGTGGGCGACCGCGCCAAGGTGCTGATGGCGCAGATCCGCACCGCACCGATGGACACGCGCAAGGCTACTGGCGGCGTCACGGGCGACATGTATGCCAAGGCCCAGGCCATCGAGCGCAAGCACGGTGGCGTGCACGGCCGGGACCGCGCGGTGGAGGCGTCGCTGCATCGCGAACTGGTGCAACTCGAGCGCGAGTTCGCGGCTGCAAAGGCGCGGTGAGGGGCGCGCGAGCGGCTCTCGGGCGAGCGTTCACCGCACTCTGGCGGCTCTCTGTTCGAAAACACGAGGATTTCCCTTGGTTTTCGCCCGTGCGCCCTTGCCATGGCCGGCTCGAACTGGAACAACCCCGGGCAGCGCCGTGAGAGTCGGCGTGCAGGTAACACAAGGAGAACACCGATGAACAAGGGCGATCTCGTCGCTGCCGTCGCGGATGGCGCGGACCTCACCAAGGTTCAGGCTGCCGCCGCAGTCGACGCCGTGCTGGAAGCCATCACGGCAACCCTGAAGAAGGGCGACGAGGTTCGCCTCGTGGGCTTCGGCACCTTCCTCGTTTCGAAGCGGCCTGCCGGCGAAGCCCGCAACCCGCGGACCGGCGAGACCATCAAGACCAAGGCGTCGCTGGCGCCGAAGTTCAAGGCCGGCGCCGGCCTGAAGTCCGCCGTCAACAGCTGACCTTCGCCTCCGGCCCGCAAGGGTCAGACATCCAGTCGGGCCGGCATTGCCGGCCCGCTTCCTTTTCCGGCGTTTTGCTCTGTTTCCGGCGTCTTGCCACGGAGCAGGGCCGGGGACATATGATGATCGGCCGCGCGAGACGCGGCCCCGGGGCGGTTAGCTCAGTTGGTAGAGCATCTCGTTTACACCGAGAGGGTCGGCGGTTCGAGCCCGTCACCGCCCACCAGACACTCCCACCTCTTCTTTACGATCTGTCACTCACGACGGACGCCGGCGTTGGGCGGACGCGCGTCGCGAATGTGCGGTGCGTGCCGCCGTGGAGGCATCGATGCGACAACGCCGCCGTGGTTCGTTGCGAACCCGGCGGCGGCGTAGTCCAGGCGATGGGCGGACCCGGGCAGGGCCCGCCCGTGGTCGTCAGCGGGCGCAGGTGCGGGTTTCGAACACGCTCACGGTGTTCTGCACCACGAAGGAGCCCGAGGAGGTGGTGCAGGTGACGCGCTGGTCCTGTCCGCCCCCGGTGGCGCCGCCGCCGCTCTCGTCGCCCGTGCTGGCGGTACTGACCGGATCGGGGCCGATGCGGCCGCCGCCGCTGTTGGGCGAAGCGAAGGAGACGTTGATCAGCGGCACGATGTCGGTGATCACGATGGGCTGATCCGCCGGGCGGGCCGGGACTGTCGGGGCCGTCGGCACGGTCGGAGGCGGCGCGACGACCGGCCTCGGCTGGACCGTCAGAACCCCTGGCACGAAGCCCATGGCGTAGTTGGGCGTTGCCGCCAGGGTGCCCTGCAGGATCGGGTAGGGCCCTGCGGCCGACCCGGCGGCCGCAGCGGTGGCAAGAGCGCCCGTCAGGCCGTCGCCGTTCACGAGCGACCCCGCCGTGATCTGCCACGTCAGCGCCGGATTCGCCTCGCCCACGAGGCGGGACTTGCTGTCGGCGGTGACGGTGATGGGGCGGGCGGTGACGGTGAGGTTCGCGCCGCCGGAAGAGATGGAGTAGTTGCCGAGGCCGGTGCCGGTCGCGTTCGACGCCGTGATGGCGTAGGGGCTCGACCCGACGCCGGCGGCGGCGACTGCGCCAGCCGAGGACAGGGAGACTCCGGCCACCGTGTCGGCGTTGACGAGGCCGCTCGTGGTGAACTCGTTTCCGCTGAAGGTGACGATCTCGCCGTAGGTCTTGGTCCGGTCGCTGGCGGTGACGGTGAGGGCCTTGCGGTTCACCGTGAGGGCTCCGTCGCCGTAAGAGATGGAGTAGTTGCCGAGGCCGGTGCCGGTCGCGTTCGACGCCGTGATGGCGTAGGGGCTCGACCCGACGCCGGCGGTGGCGGCAGCGCCAGCCGAGGA
>JAIYAB010000380.1 GCA_027489275.1 Hyphomicrobiales bacterium | reverse complement strand
TCTACAACATCCCGCCGCGCTCGGTGATCGACATGTCGGTCGACACGATGAAGCGGCTCTACGAGCTGAAGAACATCGCAGGCGTCAAGGACGCGACCGGCAACGTCGTGCGCGCCAGCCTCCAGCGACAGGCGATGGGCCCCGACTTCATCCAGCTCTCGGGCGAGGATGCGAGCGCCATCGGCTTCAACGCGCATGGCGGCCATGGCTGCATCTCGGTGACGTCGAACGTCGCGCCCAAGCAGTGCGCGGAGTTCCAGGAGGCGATGCTCGCCGGGGATTATGCCAAGGCGATCACTTACCAGGACCGCCTGATGCCGCTCCACACGGCGCTCTTCATCGAGACCAACCCGGCTGGACCCAAGTACGCGCTGTCGGCGCTCGGCCGCATGTCGGACGAGGTGCGCCTGCCGATGGTGCCGGCGACGGAACCGACCCGCTCGGCCATCCGTTCGGCCATGGTGCATGCCGGGCTCATGAACGCCTGAGCGGGGAGAGCGGGCCAGAGCGGTGACGATCAAGGGCAAGAACGACCCGAACTACAAGGTCGCGGCGGAGAACCGGAAAGCCCGGTTCAACTACGAGATCGGCGAGACCTTCGAGGCAGGGATCATGCTCAGCGGCACCGAGGTGAAGTCGCTGCGCGGCGGCAAGGCGACGATCTCGGAGAGCTATGCCGGCGAGAAGAACGGCGAGATCTTCCTCGTCAATGCCTACATCCCCGAGTACCTGCAGGCGAACCAGTTCAACCACGAGACAAAGCGGCCGCGAAAGCTGCTGCTGCACAAGGCCCAGGTCAACAAGCTCATCGGCGCCGTGCAGCGCGAGGGGCTGACCATCGTTCCGCTCAAGATCTACTTCAACGACCGCGGCCGGGCCAAGGTCGAGATCGCGCTCGCGCGCGGCAAGAAGCTCCACGACAAGCGCGAGACCGAGAAGGAACGCGACTGGAGCCGCGAAAAGGGCCGCCTGCTGCGCGACAAGGGCTGAGCCAGGTATCTCGCGGACCGCACGTCACTCGCAGCCCCGCCATCCTGCGTCCTTCGAGACGGCCGCTGCGCGGCCTCCTCAGGATGAGGAGAGGGGTGACGTTGATGGGTAAGTCTTTCTGGCAAATCGAATCCCGTCAAAGGCTTGGGTCGTTCTGCTCAATGATCGATTCAAGACCGGCCACCCTGTCTGCCTGTTCGATCAAGTCCCACCGGTTCCCGTAGAGGTCGCGGAACACCGCGACGCGGCCGTAGGATTCCTGCCTCGGCGCTTCCTCGAAGACGACGCCACTCGCCCTCCATCGATCATGATCGCGCTGGATGTCGTCCGTCTCGAGGAAGAATCCGACGCGACAGGCGGCCTGCCGTCCCACCACCCCGGCTTGCTCCCCGTCGCTTGCGCGGGCGAGCAGGAGCGTTGCGCCGGGACTTCCCGGTGACACCGTCACCCATCGCTTGCCGTTATCGAGGGGGCTGTCCTCCACGAGCCGGAAACCAAGGACCCCGACGAAGAAGGCAATGGCCTCGTCATAGTCGTGCACGACGAGCGCGACCTTTGCGAGGGCGCGTCTCACGGCACGGCCCCCGCGAAACCGACCCGCTCCGCGACCTGCCGCAGCGCGCCGCGGAAGGGGTGGAAGGTGAAGCTCACCCGGTGCCGGCCCGGCGGCACGGCGACGGCGCGGAAGAGGACGTTGGCGCGCAGCAGGCGGACGGGCGCGCCGTCGACGCTCGCCTGCCACCAGGGGTGCCAGACGTCGTTCAGAACCACCCACCCGCCATCCGGAGACGACACGTCGACATCGACGGTGGTGGTGGAATAGCGCGCGATGGAGGCTGTCCCGGGCCGGGCGTCGGCGCTGCCGCCGGCCAGGCCGCGCATGCCCTCGAGCAGGACCGTCCGGCGCGGGTCGAAGCCGGCCGGCCACCGGCCGGAGGCGATGATCGCCTCGAAATCCGCGCCTTCGGCCCGCGTCGCGAAGAGAACACGGGGGAGGGCGCGGGGGTTCTCGTAGAGAAAGGCGTCGGCGGTGCGGCCGACCGGCAGGAGGTCGCCCGGTTTCAGCGCCTTGTCCATTTCCTCGACGGGGATGCGGGTCGCGACGATGCGCAGGCCGAGCATGTCGGCCAGCAGCGACCGGTAGGACGGGAACAGCGGGGAGAACGTGCGCTGGCTGGGCAGCGCCACATGGTCCTGCGCGCCTGTCGCGCGGGTGTAGGCGTCCAGATGCACGGGGTTGTAGCCGAGCGTGTGGTCGAACCGATGCACCATCGAGGCGTTCGGCCAGTGGAAGTCGATTCCGGCGAGCTCGATACGGTCGCGGCGATCGGGGGCAGCGCCGGCGGCGAGGCGCTGGCGGATCAGCGCGATCGTCGGGTTGGCCGTGTCGGCGCGCAGGACATCGTAGGTTTGCGGCGGCAACGCGGTCGACTCGTTGGGCCCGTTGTTCCATGCGAGGTCCAGCACCAGCACGGCGGCCAGGATCGCCGCGCCGAGGACGGGCGCGCGACCGGCCACGCGGGGGGCCGCCCAAAGCGCGAACACCGACAGGGCGGCGAAGCCGACCCCGACGCCGATGGGCAGCGCGGCCTGTCCGAGCCGGTCCTTCCAGAGCGCCACGGCGAAGCTGGCCGCGAACCCTGCCCCCAGGAGCAGGGCCGCGAGCAGCAGGCGCGGCCCGGTCCAGTCCGGCAGCAACCGGGTCATGTGCCTGTGGACGCAGTAGCCGGCGAGGATCGCGCCGAGCGCGCCGATCAGGAACGTCGCGTCCGCCGGCCTTCGCCACAGCCCGACGCCGGGCAGGTGGAACATCAGCGCGAAACCCGGCGTGTAGCGCCCGAGCGCATAGACGAGCAGCACGACCAGCGCGCCGACGAAAAACCGCACCTCCCGCGCGGCGAGCGCGCCGCGCGCCACGCCCAGCGCAATCAAGGCGACGAGCGGCAGCGCGCCCATGTAGACGGCGCTCATGTTGCGCGCGAGGAAGAGGTCGACCGGGCCCCAGTGCGGGCTCGGCTGGCCCCAGAAATCGGCGAGCGGCCCGTCTGTGCCGTAGAGGTTGGCGACGAAGGCGGTGAGCAGCGAGGCCGGATGAAGCGAGCCGCGCTCGGCGCCCGCCAGGTCGATGATGCTCGCCCGGCTCGTCTGGTCGGCCAGCAGCACCGTGAGTACGAGCGGGATGATCGTCACCGCCAGCCCCGCTGCCGTCGCCGCGAGGAGGGGGCGCAGCGCCGCCACGGCCCGACCGCCGGGGTCGGGGCCTCCGGCAAGATGAACGACCACGCGCGCGGCCAGGATGTAGGCGCCCAGCATCGCCACCTGGTCGCGGTTGACGACCATGAACCCGGCGGTGACGCCGGCGAGGATGCCCCAGCGGGCGGAGGCTCGCGCAAGCGCACGTTCGAGCGCCCACAGCGCCACCGGAAACCAGCCGAGGCTGAGAATCTGCCCCGTGTGCTGGATGCGCCAGGCCGCGGAGGCGCCGAAGGCGAAACACAGCGCGGCGACGACCGCGCCGCTCCAGTGCCAGCCGCGGTCACGGAAGAGCAGCAGCATCCCCAGCGCGCCGACGAGGAGCATGCCGAAGGCGACGGCGTCCGCGGCTACGAGACCGGGAGCGGCGTCAAGCGCGGCGACGACGAGGTGGGCCGGAGAGAAGACCAGAGACTGCGGATCGGCGACGTGCGGCGATCCCGCGAAGACGAAGGGGTTCCAGAACGGGCTTTCGCCGCGATGGAGGCTGTCGGCGAGGAATTGCAGCTGCGGCTGGAAATGCGCCTTGGCGTCCCACGGAACGGTGACGCGCCCGGCGAGCCAGGGCGAGGCCAGCGCCGCCCACCCGACAAGGACCAGCAGCGCCGCGCGGCCGAGCGGCCACGGAGCCGGTCGCTCGGTCATGGCGGCGCCTTCCGGTCAGTCGTCGATGGGACGGTGGGCGACGAGCTCTTCGAGATCGATGAAGTGGCCGGCGCGGTCGCGCTTGGAGGCCAGGTACAGCACGTTCTCGGTCGTCGGGCGGCCGTGGACGCGGCGTTCCTCGACCACGTCGAGCCCGGCGCGCGTGAGCGCGGCGATCTTGAGCGGGTTGTTGGTCATGATCTCGACCTGCTTCACCCCGAGCTGCTTCAGCATCTCGGCGGCGAAGTCGAAGCGTCGCTGGTCGAGGTCGAAGCCGAGCATCTCGTCGGCGTCGTAGGTGTCGTAGCCCTGGCTTTGCAGCTTGTAGGCGCGGATCTTGTTGGCGATGCCGTTCCCGCGGCCCTCCTGGTCGAGGTAGAGCAGGATCCCGCCGCCATTCTCTGTCATGTAGCCGACCGTGCCGCGCAGCTGGTCGCCGCAGTCGCACTTCAAGCTGCCGAAGAGATCGCCCGTCAGGCAGGCGGAATGCAGGCGCACCAGCACGGGGCCGGACAGGTCGGGCTTGCCGACGACGATGGCGACCTGATCGCGCAGGCCCTCGCCGCCGCGGAACACGACGAACTCGGTGTCCTGCGCCCCTTCCAGCGGCACCGGCGCACGGCTGATGAGGCGCACGACCTGCGCCGCGGCGAGCCGGTAGCTGCGCAGCGCCTCGCCGTCGACGCGAAGGACCTCCCCGGCCACGGCGGCCGGGTCGACGGGAATGACGAGAACCGCGGGAAGGACCAACGAGATCGTGGCCAGTTCGAGGGCCATCAGATCCATCGCGGACGCGGCGGCGACCGGCGCATCGGCGCGCGCGTCGACCTTGAGGGCGAGCGCCTCGATGCGGGCGCGATCGACGTCGGGGAAGGCCAGCGAGCCGGGAAGGGTGCGATCCAGCCCGAGTCGGCGCAGGCGGGCCGAAGGCAGCACGAGCCGCGCGCGCCCGGCGGCAACCGCGTCGAGTTGCGCCGCCGACTTGTCGTCGATGGCCTCGACCCCGATCACGAACGCAGCCTGGCCCTCGTTGAGGATCATTACCGGGCGACCCGCGCGGAACTCGGATACGGCTCGCTCGGCGGCGGTGTGTTCACCGTCCGCCATCAGTCCAATCGTACGCTCGGGACGCAGCATTGTTTCCTCGTGCCGGTATGAAGCCACCGGCTGGGTCGCTGGAATTGACGACTTAACGATAGGGCCTAGGTTATCGCGTTCAAGAGAGGCAACGTCATGGCGACGGATTGCAACTCCAGTGCGACGGTCCAGGTTCCATTGCCTCATTCACACTCAGATGCCGAAAAAGGCAAGTCGGATGATCATTCCGGCCCTTTCGGGCCGATTCTGGCGCACCGCGGCCCCGGCGCGTTCGTGATCGCCCAGCTCGGACAATCGCTCGACGGCCGTATCGCCACGCCGACAGGGGAGTCCCGCTGGATCAACCGCGACGCGGCGCTCGACCACCTGCACCGTTTGAGGGCGCATGTGGACGCTGTGATGGTGGGCGTGGGCACCGTTCTCGCTGACAATCCTCAGTTGAACGTCCGACGCGTCGAAGGCCGCCACCCGGCGAGGGTCGTGATCGACCCGAAGGGCCGCCTGCCGGTCGGCATGGCCTGCATGGCCGCCTGCGAGACGCGCAGGATCATCGTGCGGGGCGCGCCGGGCCCGCTGGCGGGACCCGGGGTCGAGGAAATCGTTCTTCCCGGCGACGCCGCCGGCATCGCGCCGGAGGCGATTCTCCAGGCGCTGGTGGCGCGCGGACTGACGCGAATCCTTGTCGAGGGCGGCGCGAACACCATTTCGCGATTCATCGATGCGGGCTGCATCGACCGGCTGCATGTGCTGGTGGCGCCGATGATCATCGGATCGGGCAAGACGGGGCTCGATCTGGCGCCCATCGACAGGCTGGACGGCGCCCTGCGGCCGAAGACGACCGTCACCGTGCTGTCTGACGGCGACGTGCTGTTCGATTGCGATCTGAGGACGGCGGCCTGACGCGCAGGCCAGGCGAAGGAGGCGGCGATGGCTGGCGTGGTGACGAACGCGGCGCCCGATACGGCGGTCGGAGGCTATTCCACCACGGCGCGCATGCTGCACTGGACGGCGGCGCTGCTCGTCGCGATCCTCGTGCCCATCGGCCTCGCCATGACGCGGACCGGCGAGGGGCCGCTGACCAACGCGCTCTACGAGTTGCACAAGTCCTTCGGCATCCTGATCTTCGTCGTGATGCTGGCGCGCGCCGGCTTCCGGCTGGTGCACGGCGCTCCCCCGCCGGCGCCGGGGCTGACGGCGCTCGAGCTCCATCTCTCGAAGGCGGTGCATGTCGCGCTCTACGTCCTGCTGCTGGCGATGCCGATTTCGGGCTATGTCGGCGTCTCGATGTGCTGCTCGCCGGTCAACCTGTTCTGGACGATCCCCGTCCCGCTGAGCTTCACCGGCTCGGAGGCTACGGTGAAATCGATCCTGTGGATGCACTCGACCGCAAGTTATGTGCTGATCGGCCTGTTCATCCTCCACATCGCCGGGGTCATGAACCACGCGATGATCAGGCACGACGGCGTGCTGGCCCGGATGTGGCCGATCCGCTGAAATTCAGCGCGGCGGCCAGGCCAGGATGTCGACGTGGCCCACTTCGGCCGCGGCGTCGCGCCGCGCCTGCGCCCACGCCGCGCCGTCCGCCCCGCTGACGCCACCTGCCTCGACGGCGGCGGCGGCGATGCCTTCGGCGAGCTGGCCGATCAGCGTGCGGCTCTCCGCGCCGAGCCGCCAGGGGCTGGCGGCGGTGTCGACCGAATAGCCGGCGGCGCCGAACGCCTGCTCCAGCGCGGCCCCCGCCTTCGGGCCGGCGGCCGGGCCGAAGCCCTTGTCGCGGCCCTGGTGCGCGTGGAACGCGGCCAGAATTTCGCCGTCCAGCGGGTGGGGCGGACTCCAGCGTTCGGTGCCGTCATAGGTCAGGACCGTGTAAAGCGGCAGGCGGCGGGCCGCGAGGTCGCGGGCAAAGGACGCAATCCAGTCGGCTGAAACGAGGTCGAAGAGCGCTGCCGCGGTCACGAGGTCGGGCGCGGGATCGAGGCAGGCCGCCAGGTCGCGCGTCAGGTCGGCTTGCCGGAAGGCGACGACGGCGACGCGCCCGTCCTTCCCGATCCGAAGGGCCTCGCCCTCGTCGGCTGCGACGTCGGCCCACGCCGCGAGCCGCTCGCGGGCGGCGGCGAGCAGGGCGATGTCCCAGTCGACGAGGGTCCAGTGCTGCCGGGCGGGCAGGATCGGCATCAGGGCACGCAGGTTGGAGCCTGCCCCGCAGCCGAGGTCGACGATCCGCACGCCGTCGCGGCCGGCGAGGCGGCCGGCGAGCGCGGCGGCGAGGCCGCGGTCGCGGGCGGCGTGGTCGGCGGGCTCGCGCAGCGCGAGCCAGTCGGGAGAAAATCCGCTCATCGGGTCAGGCTCCTGCCGCCTCGAGAACGCCCGCGACGGTGGCCGCCGTCCGCGACCACCGCGGCAGAGACCGGCCGGCCGTCCAGGACGCGTCGGCGAGGGCGGCCCGGCGCGTCGGATCGTCGAGGAGGGAGGCCACGGCCGCGCGCAGCGCAGGGGCGTCGCCCGGCGGGACCTTCAGGCCGGCGCCGTCGGGGACGGTCTGCGCCGCCGCTCCGCCCGTCGTGCAGACGATGGGCAGCCCGCGGGCCAGCGCCTCGGCCAGCACCATGCCGTAGCCCTCGAACAGGGACGACATGACGAAGAGGTCCGCCGCGGCATAGGCGGCGTCGAGCGCGGCGGTGTC
>JAIYAB010000150.1 GCA_027489275.1 Hyphomicrobiales bacterium | reverse complement strand
CTGGAATTCGGGGGACATGAAGAGAATCGCCAGCCCTTGCTGCCTGCTCTCCGCTCTCGTCACCGCCTGCCGCGTCTCCGCCGATGCGCAAGGCCCGAGAACCTCGTCGAGGAGATCGCGCGGGTTCTGCGTCGCGTTGAGCCGTGCCCATTGCGCTGCAAGGTCGAGCCGCGCATCGACGCCTTCGGGCGAGATCCACGCGGCCGCCCTGTCGGGAAAGCCGTTCGGTCCCGGCGGCTGCCATATCGGCTGGCCAAGCGCGTTCAGCCACCCCAGCACCTGCTGCGTCTCCGGCGCCCGGCCGGTCGACCTCAGGCAGGCGGCCACCCATTCGAGCGGAAGCCGCAGCTTGGTCGCCGGCGCGTCCCATGCCTCGTCGGCGTCGATGAGCGTGCGCGTGAGACTGGCCAGATTACCCTGGGTTTCGCGGAAGCTTCTTTCGAGTTTTTCGACGAGCGAAGGAGGCGGCTCGTCGGCGACGAAGTGCCTGGCGATCTTGCGGGCGATATGGCGCGCCGTCGACGGATGGGCCGCCATGGCCTCGAGCGCCGCGAACCCCTGCTCCGGTCCGGCCTCGCCATAGGCGACGCCGAGCACCGTGTGGCTGCCTGGCTCGTGACGCGCGGGGGCGAAGGTGAAACGGCCACCGTAGAGAAGGTCTTCGTCGGTATTGGTCACCGTCCAACCGGTGAGGATGCGCGCCAGGGTCGTTACGTCCTCCTGGACGTATCCGCCATCGACGCCGAGGGTGTGCAACTCCAGCAGTTCGCGCGCGAAGTTCTCGTTGAGGCCGCGCCTGCTCGCGCGACCCGCGCGGGAATTGGGGCCGGTCGACACATTGTTGTCGAGGTAGAAGAGCATGGCGGGATGGGTCGCCACGGCCTTGAGCATGTCCGGGAAGCGCCCCAGGACGTGCGGCCTGATCGCCTCCCTCTCGAACGCCCCGGCGCTGGCGCGAAGGTTGCCGCCCTTCGCGACCGAGACACAGAAGTGATTCGACCAGAACAGGACCATGCGTTCGAGCAGGGGCGTCTCTGTCGTCAAGAGCCCGTTAAAACGGGCAGCTGCTTCCGCCCTGAAGAGGCTTTGTTCGATCTGGGGCTCTTGCCGGGACCGTTCCACGGCCCGTGCGGGAGAAGAAGTCATCTGGCCAGAACTGGCGGGGGCAGCGGCACCCCTTGCGGCCGCGACACCAGCGGCCATGTCGGCGACCTCGACCCGTTGGCGTGCGCGTTCGCGCTCCCGCGCCATCTCGGCGATGCGATTGGCCCGGATCGCCTCTTCGGCGCTGGGCAAGCCGTCCGCTCTGATCGCCAGCGCCCCGGCCTGATCGAGTTGAGCCCGCACATGGTCGCGGGGATCCTTCAGCACGCGCCGAAGCTCGCCCGGACGGGCGCCAAGCCCGAAGCGGTTGATGGCGTGGAGTGCTGCAGTCGAACCGGCCATCGTTGCCGCTCCTGATTTACAACTCAGGATTGCAGCGTTGCCCGCGAATGTCACCTCGTCGGAGCATTGGCAGTTAAGCCTCGCTCAAGGCCCGGTCATCGCTTGTGCGAAGGTCCCCGGGCGGATTTACGAATGTGACTGATTGCTAGGACGGCCCAATCCGTCATAAATGGCGACGGGCCGCGGCCGGCCCCGGAAAGAGCGCTCGATGCAGGATCCAAGATCCGAAGCCATCCTGGACCTGATCGCGGACAATGCCTCCATCGATCGGACCAGGCTGCAGCCCGACACAACGCTCGATGAGTTGGGCATTACGTCGTTGACCCTGATCGAGGCGGTGTTCGAGATCGAAACACGCTACGACGTGGAGATCTCCGTCGACGGCATCCTTCTGTCTCCCGAAGTGACCGTCGGTCAGCTGATGGAACGCGTGCTGGCCACGATCGACGCGAAAGCAGGCGGCACCCAGATCAAGCCGGCGTCATGAGGCGGGTGGCGATCACCGGCATCGGCGCCATTTCAGCGGTCGGGAACTCCGTCGCGGACCATCTGGACGCCATCCGCGCAGGACGCGTCGGCATTCGACCGGGCGAGGGCGTCACGCCGGATCGCAGCGGTTCGCCCTGTGCCGCCGTCGACCGGTACCGGCCGGAGGATCACTTCGACGCAAAGCCCATCGCGTTGATGGATCGGGTGTCGCAACTCGCCGTGGTCGCCGCGCGCGAGGCGCTAAGGGAGGCCGGCGCGGCCGTCGATGGGGACGATCCGATGCGCAGCGGCGCCATTTTCGGCGCAGCGCTCGGCTATGCTTCAATCGAGGAAGGCTATCGCCGCATGTACGGGGAGGGGATCCCGCGTGTTCACCCCTTCCTCGTCCCCCGCGCCATGCCCAGCGCGCCTGCGAGCCATGTCTGCATGGATCTGCGGATCATGGGGCCCTCGTTGAGCACCGCCTCCGCCTGCGCGTCCGCGACGCATGCGATCGGCCTCGGATTCCAGATGATCCGCTCGGGCCTCCTCGATACCTGCGTCACAGGGGGCTGCGAGGCGCCGCTGACGCTCGGCTTCATGCGGAGTTGGGACGCGCTGCGGGTCGTCGCGCGGGACACCTGCAGGCCTTTCTCCCGCGACCGCAGCGGTCTCGTCCTCGGCGAGGGGGCGGCCGCCATCGTTCTCGAGGAGATGGGGAAGGCGAAGGCGCGCGGCGCCCCCATACTCGGCGAACTCGCCGGCTTCGGCATGAGCTCCGACGCGGCGGACATCACCGCCTCCGATCCTGACGGCGCCCGGCGCGCCATGTCGGCCGCCCTGAATGATGCCGCCATGGGCATCGACGATATCGACTATGTCCATGCGCATGGAACGGGGACGGTCCTCAACGACCGAAACGAGGTCCAGGCCCTGAGGACGCTTTTCGGAGCGCGTCTTGCGACGCTTCCCGTGTCGTCGTCGAAGGCGATGGTGGGACATACGCTGGGCGCGTCGGGTGCGCTGAGCACGATCTTCGCGATCCTCGCCCTGCGGGAGGGCATACTCCCGCCGACCATGAACGTCACCGAGCCCGATCCTGAACTCGGGATCGACTGCGTGCCGAATGCCGCCCGCGCGGCGACCATTTCCACGGCTCTGGTCAATTCCTTCGCCTTCGGCGGGCTCAATGCCGTGCTGGCACTGAGGAAAGCGGACTAGACGCTACGGGTCGGACCGTCCGGCGCCGGGGGGAGAACCATCCGGTGGCCGGACATGACGCGGTCCCGCCGACACGCCTTCGCGGGATCCGGTCAGCCCACTGACCGTCGGGCGAACTCGAGACCGTAGCGCAGCAGGTCTTCCGCGGCGTCCTGTGTGGCGGCCTCCACGTAGACGCGCAGTTCCGGAGCATTGCCCGAGGCACGGAAATGAGCGGTCGCGCCGTTGCGCAGCGTCAAGCGCAGGCCGTCACGCCGGTCGCGGGATGCGACGCCGCCCTGGGCGGCGAAGGCCTCGTTCCGGAAGGCCGGGTCGTCGGCGTCGAGCGCCGCGATGAGCGCTGCGGTCCTGTCCTGAGGGACATTCTGCAGCCGGTTCGACAGGGCCACGGCGAAACGCATGTCGGCCGCAATGGCGCTGAGCGGGCGTTTCTCCCGCGCGATGACCGCCAGAGACGCCACGATCGGCAGCATGGCGTCGCGCGTTTGCAGCGCCGGCAGACTGCGGCCGTCGAGCCTCGCGTCGCTGCCCAGCATCACGCCGCCGTTCGCTTCGAAGCCGACGACCACCTTCGCGCCGCTGGCGATCGCGGCCGCCATGCCTTCGATGACGTAGGGCGAGCCGACGCGCGTGCGCCGGACCTCGGCGAACTGGCTTTCAAGGGCCGAATTCGACGTCACGGGCGTGACGATGGCGTCGGCGCCGAGCAGCTTCGCCGTCAACGCCGCGACGAGATCGCCGCGCAGGAACATCCCTTTTTCGTCCGCCACCAAGGGACGGTCCGCATCGCCATCGGTGGACACGATGGCGTCAAGGCGTTGCCCGGCGGCCCAGCGGCGGGCGAGGTCCTCATCTTCCGGACGCAGGGCCTCGGTGTCGACCGGAATGAAGCTGTCGGCGCGGCCCAGCGCGACGGGTGTCGCGCCCAGCGCCCCCAGCACGTCGCAGATGATGTCCCGAGCCACCGAAGAATGCTGGTAGACGCCGACGGTCAGGCCATCGAGCGCGTGAGGTCCGAAGGCGTCGAGATAGCGCGTCGCGTAGGGTGTGGCTGCATCATGCAGGCGCGCCCGGGCGGTCATGGGCGGGGCGGCGCTGAGCGAGAGGGTCTCGTGAGCGGACAGGATGCCCGCCTCGTCGGCCTTCCCGATCTCGCCGTGCGGCGTATAGAACTTCAGCCCGTTTCGATCCTCGGGGATATGGCTCCCGGTGACCATCACGGCCGGCAGCCCGGCGCCCATGGCTGCGAGCGCCAGCGCCGGCGTGGGCACGGCCCCGCAATCGATGGCATCAAGGCCGGAGTCGGAAATCGCCTGGACGCATACTGCGGCGATCTCCGGGCTCGACGCGCGCAGATCCCGCCCGATCATGGCGGAGCGGACACCCGCGAAGGCCGGGTTCCCGCGGATCGTGGCTGCGAAGGCGCGCGTGTACGCATAAGCCGGCGTGCCAACCAGGTCTTCAACGAGGCCGCGCAGGCCTGAGGTTCCGAATTTCAGCGAGGATGTCATTGCGGCGTCATCGTATCTGTTCGTTGCATGGGCATCACCATAGAGGTTGTCCCGGCTGCGGCGAAACCGGGCCATTGTGCGATCCGCATCGTTGTTTGTCCGGCCTACATTTTTGCGGTGTGCTGCTTCTTGCGCCAATTTGACATCTTAACGACGGTTTTTCGTGCTCGTTCGAAAAAATAGAACGCTCTTGGCGAAACTCTCTTCTTTCCGGCAGCACGTGCCAGTGGTTCACTTCGCACAGGCTCGCAGGCAGTCGGCCTCGCCACAGGATCAGCGCAGGAGGGGTGCGTCATGGATCGTCGGACATTCTTGAAGGCGACAGCGGGTGCGGCGGCAACGGCGCCGTTCGTGAGCGTGTCGGCACTTGGGCAGGGCAAGCCCGTCGTCAATCTGCAACTCGGGTGGCTCTTGTCGGGCAACCAGATCGGCGAGGTCTGCGCCAAGGCGATGGGCTACTACGATGCCGAGGGCATCGAGCTGAAGTTCCAGGCCGGCGGCCCCAGCATCGACGGCGTCGCCGTCGTCGCGGCGGGGCGCTTCGAGGTCGGGCAGGTGTCGTCCAGCCCCTCGCTGATGCTGGCCGCCTCGCAGGACATCCCGATCGTCTGCTTCGCCACCGGCGCGCAGGAACATCCCTACACGTTCTTCTCCCTGAAGAAGAACCCGGTGCGCGAGCCCAAGGACCTCGTCGGCAAGAAGGTCGGCATCCAGGCCACGGGCGTGATCCTGCTGCGCGCGCTGCTGGCCAAGAACAACATTGCCGAGAAGGACGTCACCATCGTCACCATCGGCGCGGACATGGCTCCTCTGCTGACCGGGCAGGTGGATGTCGTCACCGGCTGGCTCACCAACACCACGGCTTTGAAAGTGCTCGGGCCCGACCGCGTCGACATGCGGCTGTGGGACACCGGCGTGAAGCTTTACGCGCTGCCCTACTACGCCACGGCAACCACGCTGAAGACCAAGGGCGACGTTCTGGCCAAGTTCCTCAACGCGACCGGGAAGGGCTGGGCCTACGCTCACGCCAATCGCGACAAGGCCGTCGAATTCCTCGTCAAGGAGTTCCCGAACCTCGTCGCCGCGGATGAGCGCGAGGCGCTCGACGTGATGCTGAAATACGCCTTCTCCTCGAAGACGGCGGCCGAGGGCTGGGGCACGATGGATCCCGCCGTGTGGCAGGACCAGATCGACCTCTACGCCAAGCTCGGCCAGTTCTCGAAGCGCACGCCGAAGCTCGAGGAAGTCATGACGCTCGAGGTCCTCAAGGCGACGACCCAGGGCCGGCCGAAGATCGGCTGATCCGATGTCGGGCGCCCTGCACGGCACGGCCGCCGATCCGGCGCGCCCCGCGACGGCGCCGTCGGGAGCCGGCGGCGCGGTCGTCTGCCGCAACGTCACGGTCCGCTTCGTCAGCGACAGGCGGACCGTCACGGCCCTGGAGAACGTCTCGTTCTCAGTGGAAAGAGGCGGCTTCCTGAGCCTGCTCGGTCCCTCCGGCTGCGGCAAGTCGACCCTGCTGCGGGTCGTGGCAGATCTCGTCGAGCCGACGTCGGGGGACGTGTCGGTGCTCGGCATGTCACCGAGGGACGCCCGGCTCAGGCGCTCGCTCGGCTTCGTTTTCCAGGACGCGGCGCTGCTTCCGTGGCGTACGGCGCTGCAGAACGTGGAACTCCCGCTCGAGGTGGGCGGCGTCAAGACGCTTCCGAAGGGCGCGCCGACACCGCGCGAACTGCTAGCCCTCGTCGGGCTGTCAGGGTGGGAGGGCAGCTTCCCCCACGAACTCTCGGGCGGCATGCGCCAGCGCGTGTCCATTGCGCGCGCCTTGCTGGGCGGCCCGCGCCTGCTGCTGATGGACGAGCCTTTCGGCGCGCTCGACGAAATCACGCGCGACCGGCTCAACGAGGAACTGCGCCGGATCTGGCAGGAGACGGGGACGACCATCCTGTTCGTCACCCACTCGGTCTACGAGGCGCTCTATCTCGGCGAGCAGGTGCTCGTGCTCGCCGCCAATCCCGGCCGCGTCTCCGACCTCGTCCAGGTCGACCTTCCGCGCGACCGCGACCTTAAGATCCGCGACACGGAGGCCTTCGTCCGCGTCGCGGCCCGCCTGCGCGAATCGCTGGGGAGGGGATCGTGACCGCCACCGCCGATGCGAGCCTCCTTGCGCCGGACGTTTCCGCTGCCGAGGCCGAATTCCTGCGGCGCAAGCGCCGCGAGACATGGCGCCGCCGCTTGCTTCCGGCCGCCGGAATCCTGTGCGCGCTCGGGCTCTGGGCGGCGCTGGTCTACGTCTTCAAGGTCCCGCCCTTCATCGCGCCGTCGCCCTCCCTGGTCGCGTGGACGCTCTACGCGAAGTTCGGGCTGCTGATGACGAACCTGCTTCCCACGGCCATCGAGGCGGTGTCCGGGTTCATGCTGGGCAACATCGCGGCCATCGTCATCGCCACCACGTTCGTTCACAAGAAGGTGCTGGAGGAGGCGTTCTTTCCGCTCGTCGTCATCATCAACACCATTCCCGTGGTGGCGAAGGCGCCGATCCTCGTGCTGCTGCTGGGCAACGGCATGGAGCCGAAGATCGCCATCGCGGCCCTGATCTGCTTCTTCCCGACGCTGGTGAACATGGTGCGGGGCCTCGAATCGGTGAACCCGCAGTCGATGGAACTCATGCGCGTGCTGTCCGCCTCCAAGACCGAGGTGTTCTTCAAGCTGCGGCTCTACAACTCGCTGCCCTACCTGTTCTCCGCGCTCAAGATCGCGGCCTCGACGGCCGTGATCGGCGCCATCGTCGGCGAGTGGATCGGCTCCACCACCGGCATCGGCGCCCTCATCATCCAGGCGACCTACGCGTTCGACTCGGCGCTGCTCTACGCCACCGTGATCGTCGGCTCGTGCTTCTCGATGGCCTTCTTCCTGGTCATCACGCTGATCGAGCGGCTCGTGGTGCGCTGGCAGGCCCCCGTATCCCACTGAACCCGACGCGACCGACCCACGAGGAGGGGACGGATGACCGCAATCGACCGTATCGAGGAAGGCCCGGGAAGCGCCCGCATCGTCGCCCGCAGCGACGTGGTGGTGGTGGGCGGCGGCCCGGCCGGCCAATCGGCCGCCATCGCCGCGCGACGCGAGGGCGCGTCCGTCACGCTCGTCGAGCGATACCCGTATCTCGGCGGTCTGGCGTCCGGCGGCATGGTTCTCGTGCTCGATGACATGCACAACGGCGACGAGGTCACCGTGCAGGGTGTTTGCATGGAGATGATCGAGCGCATGGCGCGGGTCGGCGCGGCCGTCTATCCGCCGCCAGAGGATCGTCGTCAAGGCTGGGACGTCTACCGGAAATGGGCGCGCTGGGGCGCGTTCGACTTCCGCGCGCAGTCCAAGCCGCAGCCCATCGTCATGGCGGCCGCCTTCGATCCTGATGGCTGGAAGCGAATCTCCAACGAGATGATCGCCGAGGTCGGCGTGAATCTCCGCCTGCACTCGTGGTTCTCGAAGGCCATCGTCCGCGACGGCCGCATCCGGGGCGTCGTCTGCGAGACCAAGGCCGGCCGCGAGGCCATAATGGGCGACGTCGTCATCGACACGACGGGAGACCTCGACGTCGCCGCGGCCGCGGGCGCCGCTTTCAACGAGGGCAAGTACATCGTGACAACTGTGTTCCGCCTCGGCGGCGTGGACACGGAGGCGGCCGAGCGCTTCCGCGAGGAGGACCCGGAGACCTACGCGAAGGTCGACCGGGCCGCCAAGCGCGTCATGGGCGGCTCGTGGGACTTTTGGTGGCTCAAGACCCCGCTACCCGGCATCGTCTGGTGCAACTGTCCGCACATGACGGGATTCGACGCGCTGACCGTCGAGGACCTCACCCGCGCCGATTTCGAGGGTCGGAAGCGCATCTATGCGCTGGTGGACTATGTCCGCGAGCACATGCCCGGCTTCGAGAAGGCGGTTGTCGTCGACGTCGCCCCGCAGGTCGGCGTGCGTACAACGCGGCTGCTGGAGGGCGAGTACGTCGTCAGCAAGGATGACGTCATGGACCGCGTCTGGTTCGCCGATACGGTTGCCCGCGGCCGCGATTACTACACCCCCTACCGTTCGATGTTGCCGAAGGAGGTCGACGGCCTGATCGTTGCAGGCCGTCACTACTCGGCGACCGAGGGCGCGCAGAAGATGTCGCGCGAAATTCCTCCCTGCATGTCGATGGGCCAGTCGGCGGGCGTCGCCGCCGCGCTCGCCGTGTCCGGCGGCCTTTCGCCGAAGCGCGTCGACCCGGCCGCGATCTGCGCACGCGTTCGCGCCCAGGGCGGCGACCCCGGCGATCGGCCGTCCGCCAATGCCAAGATCATGGAGAACGCTGCGTGAGCGCGCCTGCTGAACTGCCGCTGGCCGGCATCAAGATCGTCGACTTCACCCAGGTCATGATGGGCCCCGTGGCCACGCAGGTGCTGGCCGACTTCGGCGCCGACGTGATCAAGGTCGAGCGGCCGCCGACCGGGGATCTCTCCCGCACGTCCTTTCCCAACGATCCTGCCGGCCTGACGGGCCCCGTCTATTGCTCGCTCAACCGGAACAAGCGCTCGATCGTCCTCGATCTGCGCCGGACCGAGGATCGTGACGCGGTGCTGCGTCTGCTCGACGGCGCGGACGTGGTGGTCAACAATTTCCGGGCGGGAGTCATGGAGCGCATGGGTTTCGGCTGGGAGGTCCTGCGCGAGCGCAACGCGCGGCTGATCTACGCGGTCGGCACCGGCTACGGCCTCGTCGGCCCGTACGCCCACAAGGGCGGCCAGGACGTCCTGGCCCAGGCGCTCTCGGGCGTGATGGCCCGGCGCTCGAACGACGATCTGCCCCTGTCGATCTACTCGACAACCTTCGCCGACTACTCCGCCGGCATGCACCTTGTGCAGGCCGTGCTGCTCGCCATCCTGCAGCGGCAGAAGACGGGCCGCGGCCAGCGGGTCAGCGTCTCGCTCTACGATTCGATGCTCGCCGCGCAGACCCAGGAGGCGGCGTCCGCGATGATGCGCGGGCGCGAGGTCAACTGGGGGGCGATGCCGCTCACCGGCGTCTTCCAGACGACGGACGGGGCGCTCGTCATGGTCGGCGCCTTCAAGGCCCATCCGCTGAAGGACATCGGCGCCGCGCTCGATCTGCCCGGCCTGCACGAGGACCCCCGGTTCGCCGATCACGCCTCGCAGGTTGCCAACAAGAAGGCCCTGCACGACATCTTCAGGTCCCGGTTCGCGACCGGGACGACCGCCCACTGGCTGGGCCGGCTCGAGGAGCAGGACCT
>JAIYAB010000008.1 GCA_027489275.1 Hyphomicrobiales bacterium | reverse complement strand
CGACGGCGCCCAGCGCCGGCGAGCACAGCGCAATCACGAGCCCGGCAAAGCCCGTCGCGTAGCCCCACAGCTCCTGCCCTACGACCGGGCTCGACGCGGCGGCGGCGGCGAAGAAAGGCGCGCAGATGAAGGTGGTCACGAGGGTGAAGAAGGGCTGGCAGGCCCAGTCGAACATCACCCAGCCGGCGCGCGCGGACGGCCCGGGCCATCGCCCGCCGGGGGCGGAGGTCTCGGCGGTGGCTGCTGCGGCTGCGTCGCGGGCGATCGTCATGGACACAGTGTCGCGCGCGCGCCCGATTCGGGCGAGCGGGGTGGGGCCGCCATGGTGCGGGCACGTTTGCGCGCCAACCGTTCGCCACGACGCCGGCGCGCAGGCCGGGCGTCGCGCCTTTTTGTCCGCCGCCCCCGGTACCCAAACCCACCCGACATGCTCTAGAAGTGTCTCCATGTGGCGCTACGCGAACCCCACCGTCTTTCTCGGCATCGCCGCCCGGCTGATCCCGATCCTCTCCGTGCTCGCGGCCGGGCTGGCCGTCGTCGGCCTGTGGATTGTCTTTTTCGTCGCACCCGCGGACTACCAGCAGGGCCAGACGGTCAAGATCATGTACATCCACGTGCCGGCCGCTTGGCTCGCCATGGGCTGTTATTCCGTGATGGCGCTGTCGGCCATCGGCACGCTGGTGTGGCGCCATCCGCTCGCGGACGTGTCCAACAAGGCCGCGGCGCCGCTCGGCGCGGCGTTCACGGCGTTGTGCCTGCTCACCGGCTCGCTGTGGGGCAAGCCGATGTGGGGCACCTGGTGGGTGTGGGACGCGCGGCTCACCTCGGTGCTGGTGCTGTTCCTGATGTATTGCGGCGTCATCGCGCTGTGGAACGCCATCGAGGATCCGACGCGGGCCGGCCGCTCGGTCGCCATCCTGACGCTGGTCGGCTTCGTCAACATTCCGATCGTCAAGTTCTCGGTCGACTGGTGGAACACGCTGCACCAGCCCGCGCGCGTCATCCGCCTCGACGGTCCCACCATCGACCCGTCGATGTTGTGGCCGCTGCTGATCATGGCCGCCGCCGCCACGCTGCTCTTCGTGGCGCTGCATCTGGCGGGCATGCGCAACGAGATCCTGCGGCGGCGCGTGCGGACGCTGGGCCTGCTGGCCGCCTCGCAGGACGAGGCGCCGGGCCTCGCGGTGGCCGAGGGAACGCGCTGATGTTCGGCCTGGGACCCCATGGCGGCTTCATCGTCGCGTCCTATGCCGCGGCGGTTCTCATCGTCGGCGGGCTGATCCTGCGCGCGGTTCTCGACCACCGGGCGCAGAAGACGGCGCTCGCCCGGCTCGAGGAGCGCGGTGCGCGGCGGCGCTCGGATCGGGCGCGGGACGGCCGGCCATGACCGACCACCCCGCGGACGTGCCGCAGGCCGGCCGCCGGCGCTGGCTGGTGATGCTGCCGCTCGTGCTTTTCGTGGCGCTGGCCGGGCTGTTTCTCGTGCGGCTCTTCGCCGGCGATCCCTCGAAACTGCCTTCGACGCTGATCGGCCGGCCGGTCCCGACCTTCACGCTGCCGCCGCTCGAAGGCCTCACCGCGGACGGCAAGCCGGTGCCGGGGCTGGCGACCGCCGACCTCAAGGGCATGGTGACGGTGGTCAACGTCTGGGCGTCCTGGTGCGCGCCCTGCCGCGACGAGCATCCGCTCCTGATCGAGCTGGCGAAGACCCCCGGGGTCCGCGTCGTCGGCATCAACTACAAGGACCAGCCGGAGAACGCGCGGCGTTTCCTTGGCGCGCTCGGCAACCCCTTCGCTGCGGTTGGCGTCGACACGTCCGGCCGCGCCGCGATCGACTGGGGCGTCTACGGCGTGCCGGAAAGCTTCGTCATCGCCCCCGACGGGACCATCGCCTATAAGCATGTCGGGCCGCTCTCGCCGATCTCCCTGCAGGGACCCTTCAAGGCCGCGCTGGCGGCGGCGGCCGGAAAGAAGCCCTGAGCGGCCGGCGGGACGCGAGCCGGTTCAGGCCGGCTCGTCCTTCTCCTCGTGCCGCAGGATCAGCGGCGTCTGCGCCAGCGCGAAGGCCAGCGTCAGCGGCATGATGCCGAAGACCTTGAAATTCACCCAGAAATCAGTCGTTTGCGTGCGCCAGACGATCTCGTTCAGGGCGGCCAGCACGAAAAAGAAGATCGCCCAGCGGAAGGTCAGCTTGCGCCACCCCTCCTGCGTCAGCCTGAACACCGTATCAAGCACCAGCGGCAGCAGCGGCCGGCCGAAGGCGAGGCCGCCCAGCAGCACGGCCCCGAACATCGTGTTCACGATCGTCGGCTTGAGCTTGATGAAGAGCTCGTCCTGAAGGAACAGGGTCAGCCCGCCGAACACCAGCACCACGACGGCCGACACCATCGGCATCACCGGAAGGTGCCGCGTCAGCACCCAGGACACCGCGAGCGACGCGATCACCGCGACCATGAAGAGCCCGGTCGCGGCGAAGATGCCGGCGCGCTGGTTGGCGATGAAGAACACCACCAGCGGGCCTATCTCCAGCGCGAGCTTCAGGAAGGGGTTCAGGGCGCGCAGGGCCGGCCCCTCCACCAGACCGTCGCCGCCGGGAGAGCCCGCCGGCCCGTTGTCGCCCTTGCCCGCATTCGCCATCGATATCTCCGCGCCGTCGCCGCGCCCTGGATTGCCCGATCCTTCTAGCAGAGGCGTCCCGGTCCGCACCATCCGGACCGTCCGGCGCATGGCATGCCTTGACCCCGGCGGCGCGGAACTTACCTGCGGCTGTAGTCACGACACGGACAACGACAGGAGAAGTGCCGATGTTCAAGCGGATGGCCATGGCGCTGGCCCTGACGGCCGGCATCACCGGTGGCGCGGCGGCGCACCACGGATGGGGCAGCTACGACGCGGCGAAGGGTTTCACGATGACCGGCCCCATCGCGATGGTCGACTGGTCGAATCCGCACGTCCACGTGATGGTGGAGCATCAGGGCGCCACCTGGGAGGCGACGCTGGCCCCCCTGTTCCGGATGGAGGCGCGGGGCCTGTCTGCCGACATGCTGAAGGCCGGCACGGTGGTCAGCATCGAGGGCTATCCCTCCACGCGCACGAAGAACGAGATGCGCGCGGAGCGGATCACGATCGCCGGGCGCACGGTCGAGCTGCGCTGACGTGTATGCCGAGGCGCTCGCGGCGCTGGAAGCCTCGGGCCTCGGGCAGGCCGCCCGAGGCCTGACCTGGCTCTATCCGCTGGCCAACCTGGTCCATGTGCTGGGCTCGGCCCTGCTCGTGGGGGCGATCGCGGTGTTCGACATCGCCGTCCTGCGCGGGCGGACGGGCGAGGCCTCCGTTGCGCGCATCGCCATCGCGGTCGCCGCCTTCGGCCTCGCGCTCCAGATCCCCTCGGGTGTCGTGCTGCTGTCGGCGGAAGCGACCGCGGCCGGGGTCAACCCGGCCTTCCTGCTGAAGATGGCGCTGATCGCCATCGGCCTCGTCAACGTGGCCTATGTCCATGCCCGGTTCGGCAAGCTG
>JAIYAB010000253.1 GCA_027489275.1 Hyphomicrobiales bacterium | reverse complement strand
GGGAACACCTGCGGCTCGATGGCGACGCCGCCGAACGGACCGTAGGTGGCCCCGCCGAGGCCCGGCACTGCCACGTTGAGCTTACCGCCCGTGTACACCTGGATGCCGGGCTCGGTGGTGTGCACCTCCAGCGCGAGGCCGTTCCGGCGCGAGCGCAGCGACAGCGCATGGCGAAGCTGGCCGGGCGAGGGGCGGGAGCCGGCGAGCACCCAGTTGTGGTCGTAGGCGAACGGCCCGTCGCCGCCCGGAAAGCGGATCGGGCGGGGCGTGCGGAAATCATAGGCCGTGCCGGCCACCGACAGCACCTCGCCGGTGGTGATCAGGTCGCCGTCGACGGGCGTGTAGTGGCCCGCTGCGATCTGCAGCTCGTGGTCCAGCACGTCCGGCGATCCGTCGAGGTTCCAGTAGGTGTGGTGGGCGAGGTTGACGAGCGTCGCGGCGTCCGTCGTCGCCGTCATCTCGACCCGCAGCGTGCCCGGCTCGACCATGACGTAGCGGGTCGTCACCGTGAGCGTGCCGGGAAAGCCCATGTCGCCGTCCGGCGAGACGAGCGTGAGCGCCACCGAGCGCTCGTCGGCATGGGCGAGCTGCCACACCTGCTTGCCGAAGCCCTTCGAGCCGCCGTGCAGCGTGTGCTTGCCGGCCTGGTTCAGGTCGAGCTGGAAGGCCCGGCCGTCGATGTGGAAGCGCCCGTGGGCGATGCGGTTGGCATAGCGCCCGGCGGTGATGCCGAAGGAGGGCGAGTGCGCCCGGTAGTCCTCGATCGTCTCGAGGCCGAGCACCACGCGCTGCATGCCGTTGGATGTCGGCGCCACCATGTCGCGCACCAGCGCGCCATAGGTGAGGATCTTCGCCTCGGCGCCTGCGGCCGAGCGGATGGTGATTTCGTGGACCGGCTGGCCGTCCACTTCGCCGAAGGCGCGGATGAGCATGACGTTTCCCCACATGTCGTGATCTGGTTCCGGCGGCGCTCCGCCGACGGCGTCGTAGACGATGCGGCAGGCCCGCCGGCACGGGATGGCGGGGCCGGAGGCTGGCTCCGCGCGCCCGTCCCGGCGGTCCGCCGCCGCATGCGATGGCGTCCGGCGGCTACCAGACGCCCGTGTTCGGCATGGAGGTCCACGGCTCGGCCGGGGGCAGGGCGTCACCGCGCTGCAGGATCTCGATGGAGATGTTGTCGGGTGAGCGAACGAAAGCCATGCGGCCGTCGCGGGGCGGGCGGTTGATGAGCACGCCGGCCTTCATCAGGGCCTCGCACGTCTCGTAGATGTTGTCGACGCGGTAGGCGAGGTGGCCGAAGTTGCGGCCGCCGCCATACTCGTGCTCGTCCCAATTGTAGGTGAGCTCGAGCAGCGGGGCGCTGGTGCCCTTGCTCTTCTCGACATCGCCGGGCGCGGCGAGGAACACGAGCGTGTAGCGGGCCGCCTCGTTCTGGGTGCGGCGCACCTCCACCAGGCCGAACTTGTTGCACCAGAAGTCGAGCGCCTTGTCGAGGTCGCCGACGCGCACCATCGTGTGCAGGTATTCCATCATGGGCTTCGTTCCTTCCTGCGTCGCCGCGGCTCCTTGGCGGGCCTGCGGCTTCCGCCTATGGTCTTTACAGGAGAAGGCGGGCGGGTGCACAGCCTCCGGCGCATGGGCGCCACAGGCCTAGCGCCCGGCTGGCCCGGGGTGATCCCGCCGGCCATGCCCCGCGATACGGTGCCGGCGTGAACGAAGCCGAAGACGACGACATCCAGCCCCTCGGAGCGCCGCCGGACCCCTCGCGTCAGGCGCCCGTGCGGCTCGTGCGCCGGGAGGGCGCGAACGAGGCGGCCTCGCGCCGCCTCGCCGCCGAGGTCCCGCTGTCCATCGTGTACAACGGCATCGCCCACGCCGTGATGATGGTCACTCCCCTCGACATCGAGGATTTCGTCACGGGCTTCTCGCTGACCGAGGAGATCGTGGCGGACGCGGCCGAGATCGAGGCGCTGGAGGTGCGCGCGCTTGCGGTGGGGGAGGGGGCCGGCCTCGTCGCGCAGGCGCGCATCCCGGCCGCGCGGCAGCAGGCAATGCTCGCGCGCCGGCGCACCATCGTCGGCCAGACCGGCTGCGGCATCTGCGGCATCGTCGAGCTGTCCCAGGCCGTGCGACGCTACGCCCCGCTCGCGCGGCCGCCCCGGATCGACGCCGCCGCCGTCTTCGCCGCCTTCGACGCGCTGCCGGCGCGCCAGCCGTTGAACCGCGAGACGGGCGCCGCCCATGCCGCCGCCTTCGCCGATCCCGCCGGCGGCCTCCTGGCCGTGCGCGAGGATGTCGGCCGCCACAACGCGCTCGACAAGCTTCTCGGCCACCTCGCCCGCACCGGAGTGGACCCTTCCGCAGGCTTCGCGGCGATGACGAGCCGCCTGTCCTTCGAGCTGGTGCAGAAGTGCCTCGCCCGCGGCATTCCTGCGCTGGCCGGCGTGTCTGCTCCCACCGCGCTGGCCGTGGACATGGCCCGCAGCCACCGCCTGACGCTGGTGGCCCTGGCCCGGAGCGACGGTTTCCAGGTGTTCAGCGATCCGTACGGCCTGTTCGGCTGAACCGCGGCCCGCCCCCTCCGCACTGGCCCGGATTGACCCCGCGCCGTGCGGCGGCTACCGCTCCGCCCGGTGGTCCGCCGGCAGTGGCGCACCCGGGGGGTCCATGAGCGAACTGGCCCAGGCGCAGTCCGAACGGAAACAGAAGGCGGCGCTGCTCTCCGTGGCGGCGAGCGCCGTAATCACGCTCGGCAAGGGCGCGGCCGGCCTGTCGACCGGCTCGCTCGCGCTGATCTCCGACGCGCTGCACAGCCTGCTCGACGTCGCGGCGACGATCTTCACTTATTTCGCCGTGCGCATCTCCAGCAAGCCGGCCGATGCGGAGCATCCCTACGGCCACGGCAAGGTGGAATCGCTGGCGGCGCTCGCCGAAACCGCGTTCCTCTTCCTGCTGTCGGGCGCCGTCGCCTACGAGGGTGTCAGGCGGCTGGCGTCGGGCGAATCCTCGGTGACGGTGAGCTGGTTTGCCATTGCGGTGCTGCTCGTCTCCATCATAATCGACGCCTGGCGCTGGTGGGGGCTGACGAAGGTCTCGCGGGAGACCAACAGCGAGGCGCTGGCCGCCGACGCGCTGCATTTCTCCTCCGACCTCGTCAATTCCGTCCTCGTGCTGATGGCGCTCGGTGCGGCGGCCATGGGCTATCCCCAGGCCGACGCGATGGTGGCGGTGGGCGTGGCCCTGTTCATCGCCATCGCCGGGTTCCGGCTCGCCCGACGCACCATCGAGACGCTGCTCGACGCCGCGCCCTCGGGCACGCAGGACACGATCCGCCAGCTCGCCGAAGGCGTGCAGGGCGTCGTCGACGTGGAGAGCGTGCGCGTGCGCTCGGGCGGCGCGCACCTCTTTGCCGACATCGAGATCGCGGTGGCCCGCACCATCCCGCTCGACCGGCTGGCCCAGATCAAGGAGCGCGTCGCCGCCGCCATCCGCGGGCGCTTTCCCGACGCCGGCGTCACCGTCACCGCCAATCCCCGCGCCATGGACGAGGAAACAGTGCTGGAGCGCGTGCTGCTCATCGCCGCACGCCGGCGCATCCCGGTCCATCACGTCACCGTCCAGAAGATCGGCGAGCGCCTGTCCGTGGGCCTCGACATCGAGGTCGACGGCCGCCTCAGCCTCGGCGCGGCGCACGCCATCGCCTCGAAGTTCGAGGCAGCGCTGAAGGAGGAGTTCGGCGCGACGACCGAGGTCGACACCCACATCGAGCCGCTCGTCGCCACCAGCCTCGACGGCCGCGACGTCGACGGCGCCGCGCGCGACGCCATCGCCGCCCACCTCGCCCGCCACGCCGCGACGCTCGGCACCGTCGGCGACATCCACAGCGTGCGCGTGCGCGACACAGACCACGGCCTCGTCGTCAACTACCACTGCCGCGTCGACCCGACGCTCTCCGTCTCCGTGGTGCATGAGGCGGTGGACCTTCTCGAACACCTCGTCCGGAACGATGTCCCGGAGATCACGCGGATCGTCAGCCATACGGAGCCGGTGAGGGGGTAGGGGCAGCTGAAAAGCCGCACCCGACGCCCCATCCCCTCCCGCCTCTCCCCCCACGCGCCAACCCCTGCTAATCTCCGCCGCGGTTGAGGCGCTCGACTCGGATGGACTGAGGGTTGGATTTCCACGGCAGGCTGACGCTCTGGCAGCGCGTGGTGCGCGCTTTCGAGAGGTTCGACTCGTGGACGGCGGCGTCGCTGGGCGACGGCGGCCGGGCCATGGCCGCCGCGTGGGATCGCTATTCGGAGTTCATGGACCGCTTCCACGTGCGCGGCGGCAAGCGGGTGGCGGCGGACCTCGCCTGCGAGGGGCTGACGCTGTCGGTCGGCGGGCTGCTGCTGATGCTGACGCTGGCCATTCCGGCGTTCCGCGAGGTCGGCGACGACAACTGGCTGAAGGCGCAGGACCTCGCCGTCGTCTTCCAGGACCGCTACGGCAACGAGGTGGGGCGGCGCGGCATCCGGCACGACGATTCCATCGCGCTGGAGGACTTCCCCGACCACCTGATCAAGGCGGTGCTCGCCACCGAGGACCGGCGCTTCTACGAGCATTTCGGCATCGACGTCATCGGCACCATGCGCGCGCTGATGGCGAACGCGCGGGCGTCGGGCGTGGTGCAGGGCGGTTCCTCCATCACCCAGCAGCTCGCCAAGAACCTCTTCCTCACGAACGAGCGCTCCATCGAGCGCAAGATCAAGGAGGCGTTCCTGGCGCTGTGGCTGGAGTTCCACCTCTCCAAGCGCGACATCCTGAAGCTGTACCTCGACCGCGCCTACATGGGCGGCGGTTCCTTCGGCGCGTCGGCGGCGGCGGAGTTCTATTTCGGCAAGTCGGTGAAGGACGTCACGCTCGCGGAGGCGGCGATGCTGGCGGGCCTGTTCAAGGCGCCGTCGAAATACGCCCCGCACAATAACCTGCCGGCCGCCCGCGCCCGCGCCGCGGACGTGCTGAGCAACATGGTGGATGCGGGCGTGCTGACGGAGGGGCAGGTCTTCGCCGCACGGCGCAACCCGGCAACGCCGGTCGACCGCAAGCAGGAGATCAGCCCGGACTACTATCTCGACTGGGCGTTCCTGGAGGCCAAGCGCCTCGCCGATGCCGGCGCGCTCGGCTCCGACCGGGTGCTGACCATCCGCACCGCGCTCGATCCCGGCATCCAGAAGGGCGCCGAGGCGTCGCTGGAGACGATCCTGCGCCAGCACGGCAACACCTACGACGCCTCCCAGGCCGCGACCGTGGTGATGGACCCCGACGGCGCCGTGCGCGGCATGGTC
>JAIYAB010000084.1 GCA_027489275.1 Hyphomicrobiales bacterium | reverse complement strand
GCCGGCAGGGCGCGCGAACGGGTTCACGATGTCGCCGACCTGCAGCGCGAACTGCTCCACCCGCCCGGTGACGCCGGCGCGGATGACGGTCTTGTCGAGGTCAACCTGCGCCTGCGCCAGCGCCGCCTCGGCGCTCGCCTTCTGCGCCGGCAACAGGCTGGTCAGTTTGGTCTGCACGGCCTGGCGGGACGCCGTCACCGCGTCGACGGCGCCGCGCCGGCCCGCCACGACGTTCTCGAGCCGCCCGATCTCGCGACGGGCGACGATGTCGGCGCCGCGGCGGTTGAGCTCGACCTTGGTGTCGAGCTCGTCGATCGCCTGCTGGAGGGACGACTGCGCCTGGACGATCTGGGCGTCGGCGGCGGCGAGGTCCGACTTCGCCACCTCCGTCGCCGCGTCGATCTCGGCGATCTGCCGTCGGGCGGTCTCCACCGCGGCGTCCTGCTTGGCGCTGTCGAGCCGGAAGATCGGCTGGCCGCGCTCCACGCGCGACGTGCCCGGCAGGAAGATCTCGGCCACGCGCCCGTTCGTCTCCGGCACGATCGGCACCGTCCGGAAGAACGCCGTCACGTTTTTCGTCGTGGGGTGGTTGTAGAACACCACCGTGATCAGGCCGACCGTCAGCATGAGGCACATCACGATGCCCCAGCGCAGCTCGAACCAAACCGAGAAGAAGTTGATCTCGTGGCCGAGCCGTTTGCCCTGCGCATAGCGGCGGTAGAGGTAGTCCGGCACGATCGTCAGCATGGAGCAGAGCAGGAGCTCGAGCATCAGTGCGCTCCCGCGTTCTGGTCGGCGGCGTTGCGGGCGATCTTCTCGTCGCTGATCGTGTCGCCCTCGCCCGGGGGCAGGCCGGCGACCTTCTCGGCCGACCCGGCGATGCGCCGCAGCGGCGAACTGAAGTCCGGCAGGTCGATCAGCGCCAGCAGCAGGCCGGCGATCCAGAAGATGTGCATGTGCGTGAACAGGGCGATCAGCCCCAGCACCGCCACGATCTCGAACTGCAGCTTCTGCGACTTGTGCGCCATGCGCTCGGGCAGCGTGTGCAGCCGCAGGAAGAGAACTCCGACGATCGCGACCGTGACGACGATGAAGATGGCCATCACGGCGAGCAGGGTATCCGACCCGTCGGCTCCGGGCAGGAAGAAGGGCAACTGGTGCGGGGCGGCGGGGTGCACGGATGTGGCCAAGGCCGGTTCTCCCGAGGTGCTGCGCCGCACGTCACGTGGAACGACATGGTTTGGCTTAGCGCGGCCCACCCCCCACTTCAACCGTGACGGCGGATCGTCCGAATACGTACCCGCGACGCGTGCAAGCCCGCTTTGGAAACGGTCCGTTCATCCTGTTCGGGCTTGATGGTGGATGACCGGCGTCGTCGCCCTCCGCGGGCGGACGCCGGAGCGGCTTAGGGATCGCTTAAGCCTGCACTGCGATGGTTCCGCCGGAATCGCGGCGGATTGGCGAACAGGGCCGAATGGCCCGTGCCCGGGGTTGTGGTCGTGCGTGAGTGGCGTCGTCTGGGAGCGCTCGGAGGGCAGGTTCATGCCCTCGTGCATCCTGTTGCGCGTGCCGACGCGCGGCGCACGGACCACCATGCGTGGTTCATCGGGTCGCGCCTGGCCATCGGCGCCATGGGCCTCGCCGCAGTGCCGGTCGCGCTGGCGGTCCATAACGGTCTCGTCGGCATCGCCCTCGCCGTCGTCCTCGGCCTCGCGGCCCAGGCCGGCTTCGCGCTGTGGGCGTCGCGCAGCGGCGATCTCGTGGCGCCGCACCGCGCCTCCGTGCTCGTGCTCGCCTTCGTGCTCGGCTGGATGGAGGTCCATGGCGGCGACGTCTGGACCCCGCTGCTCGCCGTGCTCCCCGTGCTGATGGTCGAATCCGTCGTCCTCGGCGGCCGCTCCGCGCTGTCCTTCAGCGCCGGCGTCACCCTGGCGGCCTTCGCAGGCGTCGGCGTGTTCGCCGGCCTCGGCGGCGCGAACCTGCCCGAAACGGCGCGCGTGTTCATGCAGGAGACGATGCTGCTGGCTGCCTCGGTCGGCGTCGGCCTGTTCGTCGAGCGCGAGACGCGCCGCCGCGAATTCAGCGAAACGGCGCTCGAAGCCCGCGAGCGCCTCGTCAACGAGGGATTCGGCGACCTCGTCACCCGGCACGACGCCCAGGGCGCCGTCATCACCGCCGGTCCCAACGCTCCCGCCGTGCTCGGCGTCGGTGGTCCGCGGCTGGAAGGTCGCGGACTGTTCGAGCGGGTCCATGTCGCGGACCGGCCGGCCTATCTGACCGCCCTGGCCGATGCGGGAACCCCGCCCGGTCGCGCGGTGAGCGCCGTGCTGCGCCTGCGGATCGGCGAAATCGACCCCGCCCGCCCGGCCGCGCCCGCCTTCGGCTGGTTCGAAATGCGGGCACGCGGCCTGCCCACCAATGCCGGCGGCGACGCCCGCGTCGTCTGCCTGCTGCGCGACGTCACCGCCGAGCGCAACCAGCACGACGACATCGACCGCGCTCGCCGCAACGCCGAATCCGCCAACGCGCTGAAGAGCCGGTTCCTGGCCATGGTGAGCCACGAGCTGCGGACGCCGCTCAACGCCATCATCGGTTTTTCCGACATGCTTGCCGGCAACCTGCCGCGCCCGCTCGACGAGGAGCGCCGGCGCGACTACGCCCGCATCGTGCGCGACAGCGGCCAGCACCTGCTCGGCGTGGTCAACACGCTGCTCGACATCTCCCAGATCGAATCGGGCACCTTCCCGCTCGATCCCGAGCCGGTCGACCTGCGCGAGATCGTCCACGCCGTGTCCGAGATGCTTCGCCTGCGCGCGGAGGCCGGCTCGGTCGCGCTCGTCCTGCGTCTCCCTCCCGACCTGCCGCAGATCGTTGCCGACCGGCGCGCCTGCCGGCAGATCATGGTCAACCTGATGTCCAACGCCGTGAAGTTCACGCCGCCGGGCGGGACGGTGACCGTGGAGTGCCGCCGCGATGTCGAGGGCGTCGTGGTCTCGGTCAGCGACACGGGCATCGGCGTCGCCGCCGAGGATCTGGCGCGGCTCGGCGAGCCGTTCTTCCAGGTCCGGTCCGGCCACGACCGCCCCTTCGAGGGCACCGGCCTCGGACTGTCCGTCGTGCGCGGCCTCGTCGGGCTGCACGGCGGCACGATGAGCTTCGAGAGCCGCCCGCAGGACGGATTGCGAGTGGTGGTGAAGCTCGCCGCCCGCACCGCGCCGCAAGAGACGGCTCCCGTCGTCGCGGCGTTTCCGTCGCCGGCCCAGGCAGGCCCGCCCGCCGCTTCCGTCCCGGCCCCCGCGGCCGGGTCGCTTGTCCCCGCCCCTTCCGACCTCGAGCCGACGGTGAAGAAACGTGCGTGAAATGCTCGCCCGCTCCGACCATGACTTCGTGCTCGAGGAGCGCAAGCCGCGCCGGGCCTCGGGCAAGCGCGGCGCCCGCCGGTGGACGGCGGTCCTCTCGACGCTCTTCCGCAACCCTGGCCGCACCATCGTCGGCGCGGCCGCAGCGGCGGTCGGCGTCGGCATCCTCGTGAACGCGCTCGCCTTGCAGGGTGGCCCGCACCCCGCGCCGTTCTTCAAGCCGACCCCGGCGCTGAAGCCTGCCGCGCCCCAGGCCGCCGCGCCTCTACCGCCGGCCCGCCCGGCGGAAAGGTCGGCATCCACGGCGCAGCCCGCGACCGCCCCGGCCGCCCAGCCGGACATCGCCGGCTCGACGGTTCCGCTGCCGCCGCGCATCCAGCGCCAGCCGGCGGCGGCGCAGGCGACGAATCCGGCGGCATCGCAGACGCAGGTTGCCGGTCCGGCGACGGGTGTTCCGGTGCCGCCCGCCCCGATCCCGAACGTCCAGCGGGACGTCATCGGCGACATCCTGAAAGGCGGCGCGACCGCGCCCGCGCCGACGCTCGCCTCGGCGGCCGAGCCCGATCGCGCCGTTCTGGCCGTGCAGCGCGCCCTCAACAAGCTCAACTACGGCCCGGTGAAGCCGGACGGCCTGATGGGCCCCGGCACGCGGCAAGCCATCGAGCGTTTCGAGCGCGACCGCAGGCTGCCGGTCACCGGCGAGGCCTCCGGCCGCACCGCGCGCGAGCTCGCCGCCGCATCCGGCATCGCCGCCGAGTAACGTCCTGCTGGACGGACGCGCCGGCGCGCGCCATCGTCGCGCCGCCGCGGCCGCTGGGCGCCCGGCGGGAGCCGCCATGTCGCGCCTGCGCTCGGACATCTTCGTGTCCGCCTACATCCGCCGCTGCGAGATCGACGGCGTGTTCGCCGTGCTGCGCCGCCGCGGCGCCGCCGAAGCCGGCGCGATCATCGTCCGGATCGACCGCCTCGACGGCACCTGCGCCCTCTATGGCCCCGCGCCGCAGAGCCTCACGCAGGACGACGGCGTGCGCCGCTTCGTGCGCCTGCACGACGCCGAGGCGATCGACCCCGCGGCCGCCGAGGACCGCATCGCCCGGGAGCTGAAATTCGACAGCGACCTGTGGATCGTCGAGGTCGACGACCGCAGCGGCGCCCCCCGCCTCGACCTCGCCGACGACTGAACCGCCGCCGACCCACCCTGGTGGGCGGCGCGACGGCGGCGGTGCTGGCATCGGCCACGAAAAAAGCCCCTCCCGTGCGGGAGGGGCTTTCAGGCCGGCTGCTGCCGGGGAGGCTTACTTCGTCGCGGCGGCGTAGAGCTCGGCGACGTAGTCCCAGTTGACCATGCTCTCGACGAACGCCTTGAGGTAGTCGGGGCGGCGGTTGCGGTAGTCGATGTAGTAGGAGTGCTCCCACACGTCGACGCCGAGGATCGGCGTGGCGCCGTGGACCAGCGGGCTCTCGCCGTTCGGCGTCTTCATGGCGACGACCTTGCCGTCCTTCACGGCGAGCCAGCCCCAGCCCGAGCCGAACTGCGTCGTGCCGGCGGCGATGAAGTCCTCCTTGGCCTTCTCGACGGAGCCGAAGCCGTCGACAAGCGCCTTTTCGACGGCGCCGGGGATCTTGCCGCCGCCATTGGGCTTCATCCACTTCCAGAAGTGCAGGTGGTTGTAGTGCTGGCCGGCGTTGTTGAAGAGCCCGGCGTTCTTGCCGAAGGAGCCCTTGACGATCTCCTCGAGGGACTTGCCCTCCCACTCGGTTCCCTTGAGCAGGTTGTTGCCGTTGTTCACATAGGCCAGGTGGTGCTTGTCGTGGTGATACTCGAGCGTCTCACGCGACATGAAGGGCTGCAGGGCGTCGTGGGCATAGGGGAGATCGGGCAGGGTGAAGGACATCGCAGGCTCCTTGGGTCGTTGAAGACGGATCTCTTCGAAGAATTCGCGAGCGGCGCGGGCGGCACGCGCCGCGCGTCGTGGGGGGAAGGTAGGCCGGGCGCGGCCCCCCTTCAACCGCCCTGTCCGTAGAAAGACGGAGCCGTGCGGGCCGGACGCCGTTGCATCCCAAGGTTGGCATCCGTAGCCGGGGTGGTTACGGTGTCCGCTCGTTTCGGGGCCGGTCGGACGGATCATGGTATTTTTCCTGTATGCGGTGTCGGGGCTGCTCGTCCTCGGCGGGTTCGGACTTGCGCTCTATGGAGCCGACAACATTCGCAGCGACAGCGGAGCCGTCTTCGCCGCGACCGGTGTCAGCGCCGCCGCCGCGGGCCTGCTGCTGCTGGCGACCACCCGCGTGCTGACGGAGCTGCGGAAGATCCGCCTCGCGCTCGAGGACGGTATGGCCCGCGCCGCGGCAGGCGCGATCGCGTCGCCCGTCCCTGCGGCGGTTCCGGATTCCGGCCTCTCCGTGGCCCCGCCGCAGCCGGCCGTCGCGCCCGCAGGGCCGTCGGCCTTCCAGCGCGACATCGACATGGCCGAGGTGCAGCGCGAGCTCGATCTCGCGCCGCCGGCCGGCGCCATGGCAGCCAGCGCGGCGACCGCCGCCGGCGCCGCCGTGGCCGGCGGCCTCGCCGAGCAGCTCCTGCAGCGCACGCGCCGCAGGGTCGAGGACGACGCGACCGGCACCCCGCCGGAGCCCGTCCGGCCCGCTGTGGCGTCCGATGCTGCCCTTGTCCCGCCCGCCGTGGACGAGGACGACGACCTGCTGCGCGCGCCCGACGCCGCGCACGCGTTTCACCCCGCGCCCGAACCGGCCCCGGTCGAGCCGCCGGGCCCGTTTGCGGACGTCCTGGAAGAAGAGGTGGCCGAGGCGTCGGCCTTGCCGCCGCCCCCCTCCGCCGCGGAAGAGCCCGCGCCGCCCGCGCAGCGCGCCGAGCGCACGCTCGCGGCCACCTACGCCTCGGGCGAGAACACCTATTTCATGTATTCGGACGGGACGATCGAAGCCGAGACGCCGATCGGGCGCTTCCGCTTCGTGTCCATGGACGAGCTGCGGGTGTTCGTCGAGACCGGCGAGGGCGGCATCCCGCTCTCCCCCGCCGCGCCGCCCGGCGTGGCCTGAAGCCTAGAGCGGCTCCAGCGGCTTCGTCTCGACGGGCTGCGTGTTCGCCGGCGAACGCGGGACGCGCGTGGCGGCGACGGCGGGATCGACGAAGGACTGCGCCTGCTGCGCCTCCTCCGGCTCCGCGATGCGGGGCGTCTCGGCCATCTGCGCGCCGATCGTGCGCACCACGTTGGGGGCCTCGGCGAATGTGCCGTGCCGGAAGAAATCCGACGTCCCGACGGCGCCCTTCAGGTCGTAGACCCGAACGTTGAGGCCGTTCAGTTCGTCCAGGTGCTCCTTGTTGTCGAGGTCGAGCGCACCGAGGCGGGTGCGCGACCCGGCCAGCGTCGAGGAGACGGACAGGGCGCGGTCGTCGGCCTGGGCGAAGACGGACACGCGCGCCGCCTTGCCGACGCGCGCCATCTGCGCGCGGAAGACGTCGAGGTCGATGTCGGGGGCCGCCAGCATCACCTCGCCGATGCGCCCGTTCAGGTCGGCGCGACCGGCGATGCCGCTTTGCCGCAATGCTTCCATCGCGAGCCATGTGCCCATCGAATGCGCGAGGATGTGGACGCGGCCGACGCCCGGCGTCGTCGCGACGTCCTGCAGCATCTTCTCCAGCGGATCGCGCGAGGCGGTGGCGCTCTCCTTGTCGCTGCCATAGGCGAGGATCTGGCTGCGCGAGGGCCAGGTGAAGAGCACGGGCACGCCCGTGAACCCGCCGTCCTGGACGATCTGGGCCAGCCGGAAGCGGGCCTCGTCGTAGCTCACGTTGAAGCCGTGCACGAAGACGAGCACGTCGCGGCTCGCCCCGACGCGGCCGGAGAGCTGGGCCGCGAGCTCCTGCTGGAAGGCGTCGGGCTCGATCTTGCGCTCGCCCAGCGCCACGAAATGCCGGCTGCGGCTCTCCGACGTGATGCTGGGCCGCTCGATCACGCCGGGCTTGTGCCCGGGCGGGATGCTGACGCTGGTCAGCGCGAAGCGCGCGGCCTTGGCCGTCTCGCCCGCGCCGCCGTCGCGGTTCGACTTGCGCGTGGAGGCGACGACCATCTGCACCGTGCGGGCCTGCGCGGCCGGGGACGCCTGCGCCGGCGAGAACACCCCGGTCGAGCCGGTGACGGCGTCCATCGTGCCGGAACAGCCGCCCACGAGCGCCGAAAGCGCCATGGCGGCCCCCAGCGCGGGCATCCGGGCGGCGCGACGGGAGGGTCGGGCAGAAAGGGAGCTGGGATGGGGCGCGCCGGTCGGCACGGGTCACTCCGGTCGTTGGGATCCTGGCACGACGCCCGGCGCGGACGTCGGGCGCGGGGTCATCCATGAAGTCCCGATGGTGAACGGGCGATGAATCGCCGGGCGGGTCACGGCCGCAAGGGCCGGGACCGCGGCTGTGACAGCCGAACGTGTCGCAAATGGGACGGGCCCGGCCGTCCCGCCGGGATCACTGCTCGTGGGCTTCCTTGAGCGTAACCGGGATCGGGTCCTTGCCCTCGAGGACCTTGACGGGCGCCGCCACGACGCCGGCGGCGACGCCGCCGACCGTATGGCCCAGGCTCGAGCCGACCACCACGAGGCTTTCGCCCAGGGACGGGCCGCGCGACTTGATGCCGCCATCGGCCGCGAGCCGGCCGCCGATCATCTGCACCACCTTGGGCGAGGCCGCGAACTTGCCGTGGCCCAGGCTGTCGGACGTCTTGACGTCGGACAGGTCCACGACCGTCACGTTGCGCTCGGACAGCCGCCGCGCCATCTCGGGATCGGTCACGGTAAACGCGCCGGCGCGGTTCGTACTGCCCCATACGAAGCGCGAGAAGCCGAGCGCCTTGTCGTCGGCCGAGACGAACACGGTGATCGGCAGGCGCTGCGGGGTGATCTTCTCGAGCTGGCGGCGGAAGACGTCGATATCGATGTCGGGCGCCGCGAACATCACCTGGTCGAGCTTGCCGTTGTAGCGGCCGTTGCCGCGCATCGCCGCGCCGCGCAGCACCTCGGCCGTGAGGAAGCCGCCCATCGAATGGGCGAGGATGTCGAACTTGCGCGCGCCGGTCTTGGTCGCGATCGCCTGCAGCAGGTTGTCGAGGTCGTCGCGCGAGTAGACCGCGCTCTCCCGGTCATAGGGATATGAGAGCAGCGAGCCGCGGG